>CALVVC010000015.1 GCA_944363755.1 uncultured Bacilli bacterium | reverse complement strand
AGCCTATTGTTACTAGTGAAAACTATATAGAATTAACAGAAGATAATAACTTAAAATTACCTAATTGATAAAGATAAGAAATAATTATATAATAGTTGTAAGTTAGAGGTGCTTTATGAAAAGATTTACAATGAAAGATGAAGAATTTATTTGTGAAAATTGTGGTAAGAAAGTATTACCTTTAAAGTATAGTGCAAGAGACCATTGTCCCTATTGTCTTTACTCTAAACATATTGATATTATGCCAGGTGATAGATTAAATGAGTGCAAAGGATTGTTAAAGCCTATTGGTATTGAAAAGTTTAAAGATACTTATAAGATAATTTATAAATGTGAAAAATGTAAAGAAATACATAAAAATATTATGGCTAATGATGATGATATGGATATGATAATTGAAATAAGTAAGATGTAATTTTTAAAAATAGAATTTTGACAATATTTAATATTTATGATACTATGAATATGTAAAAGAAATTTACATATTATAAAAAAGGGAATACCTAGCTTGCTCTGTTAGGTACTATCCCATAAAATGTTTTATGTTAATAGTACCACTCTAAGGAGTAGGTACTAATTTTATTATAATGAAATAAATCAGAATAATAAGAAGGATAATGATTAAACAAAGAAACTTTTCTATTTTTCTCATATCCATCTCCCCTTTCACAAATAATAAAATTATAAGTTAGAAAGGGATAGTACCTAAACAGCTAAGTATTCCGTTAATAATGTAACATATATATTAATATAAATCAATCGAATAAGATACATTTTTTACAAAAATTTGTTCGTTAAATTCTCTTAAAAATAGATAAGACTTTCTTTTTTACTTTTTCTTTTTTTTGTTCATTTTCAATCTCTTTTATAATTTTATTTTCTCTTTCTAAAAATTCATTTCTTGCTTCTTCAAATGTTATCCCTGCCCTTATAAATACCATCTTCAAGCTTTACTTTTTTTGCCTTTTGGTACTTTTATAAAAATTGAATGCTCTCCACTACCAATCATAACTTTAACATTTTTTATTTTAGCTTTTCTCATAATATAATTCTTTTGTTAATATATTACCATATTTTTTAAACAATTAAACTCTTCTTACATAGATTATATTGGTGATATGATGAATAAAATTGATTATGAGTTTTATAGTTTAATTAAGAAGTTAGAATTAATGAGTAAAGAAGAAGTCTATTTAAATATAAAGAATAGATATTTAAGTCTTAATGAAGAATTAAGAAGTAATATTGAGACTTTTCTTAATAGTTTTAACTACTGGGGTAAATTAGATTATATTAATAATAACTTTGAAGAAATTAACAATGTAGTTAATCTTTTAAAGAATAATTTAACTGACTTAGTAGTACTTTATCAAAACTTAAAAGATTATAAGTCTAAAAAGATATTACTAGCTTTAATTAGAAATTATTATTACTATGACTTTACGATGTTACATGAAGTAATTGATACTTGTTATAAACATTACTTTGATCCTGATTTAGTTAATACTACTAAAGATACAGTTTATGTAGATGTAGGTAGTTATATAGGAGATAGTGTTGATGACTTTTTAGATACTTATTTAGAAGAATATAAAAAAATTTACTGTTATGAAGTTACTGATTCTTCTATCTCTACTTTAAAAGATAAGTTTATCTTTAATGAAGATATTATTATAAGGAATAAGGCTTTATATGATAAGAAGACTACTTTAAGTCTTAATACTAGTAGTGTTGATAATTCTGCTAATACTATTAGTGATGATAAAGGTGATATTGAAGCGGTAACTTTAGATGACGATATAAAAGAGAAAGTAAATATTATTAAAATGGATATTGAAGGAGCTGAATTTAAAGCTTTAGAGGGTGCTAAAAAGCATATTAAAGAAGATACTCCTACTCTCTTAATATCTATTTATCATGGCTTTAATGATTTAATTAGAATACCTAAATTAATTAAGAGTATAAATAAGAGTTATAACTTTTATTTAAGGTATTATGGTGGTAATATATTTCCTACAGAAATTGTTTTAATTGCAAAGAAAAAGAAGGAAAGCTAATAAGTACTTTTCTTCTTTTTTACCCTTTATACTCTCCACCATTTACATGAATTACTTGACCTGTTGTATAAGTAGAATCGTTACCTGCTAAATAAACATATATAGCTGCTATTTCATATGGTTGTCCTGCCCTTTTCATAGGTCCAGTAGAACCAAATGTTGGAATATCTTTAGCTTTTCTACTAGCAGGTTGTAAAGCTGTCCAAAATGGTCCTGGGGCAACAGCATTTACTCTTATATTTTTAGAAGCAAGATTAGTAGCAAGAGCTCTTGTAAAACCAACAATGGCTCCTTTACTTGTTACATAATCAATTAAGTCCCCTTCTCCATTATAAGTTGTAATAGAAGTAGTATTAATAATGCTAGAGCCACTATCTAAATATGGAAGTACTGCTTTAGTTAAATAAAACATAGAATAAATATTAGACTTCATTGTATAGTCAAACTGTTCATTAGAAATATCTGTTAAGTTATCGGCAAAGTACTGAACACCTGCATTATTAACTAAAATATCAATCTTACCATAATAATTTAAAGTCTCATTTACAATAAAGTTAGAAAAGTCTTTGTTCTTTAAGTCTCCATTTATTAATAATACTTCTCCACCTAAGTTTTCAATATAATTTTTAGTATAGTTAGCATCTCTTTCTTCATTATAATAAACTAAAACTAGCTTTGCTCCTTCTTTAGCAAAAAAGACGGCCACTGACCTACCAATACCAGAGTCTCCTCCTGTAATAATAGCAACTTTATCTTTTAATTTACCGCTACCTCTATAATTAGAATCATCAAAAACAGGTAATGGTTTCATTAAATATTCCATACCAGGTTGTTTATCTTGATGTTGTGGTGGAAAGTATACTGGAAAAGTCTTACAAGACTCACCTTTTGTGAAAGGCCTAATCGTATTAAATTTATTAAACATATATAACACCCATTAAAATTATATTTGTAAAGAAAGTGTCTTATTACTTATTATTTCTTGTTTAAAAAAATTACTGTGTTACAATTAAGGTAAGGAGATGATTTTAATGAATGATACAAATATGTTAAAAGAAATTAGAGAAGTTACAGCATTAGAAAATTGTATTGAAAAAAATAAAGATGTAATACCTACTATTGCTAAAGAAATTAAAGATTTTAATCCTAAAAACTTTATGATAGTAGCAAGAGGTACATCTACTCATGGAGGTATATTTGGTAAATTTTTCTTAGAATTACACACAAAAATTCCTGTAGAAATGGCAGATCCTTCTATCTTTACTGTTTATGATAGTAATATGGATTTATCTAATACGGTTGTTATTGCTATTTCTCAGTCTGGTAAAGGATATGACGTTAGTACTGTTTTAAAGAAAGCTAAGGAGTCTGGAGCTTACACTTTTGCTATTACTAATAATCCTAATTCGTTAGTAGCAGAAGCTACTGATAAACATATCTTTAATGAAATTGGAGAAACTAATGCAGGAGCTGCTACTAAAGGATATACTACTACTTTATATATCTTAACTAAGCTAGCACTTTGTTTAAGTGGGGAAGAAAATAGTTTTGACGATGAAAAATATATCGAAGCAGTTAAAAAAGCTTTAAATCTTTATGAAGATGTTAAACCTATGGCTAAAGAATTAGCTTATATGGATACAGGTTTTTCTATCGCTAGAGGTTATAGTTATTCTCTTGCTAAAGAGTTCGCTCTAAAAGTTATGGAAACTCTTTTAGTTCCAGTTATTCCATATAAAGCTAGTGAGTTTTGTCATGGTCCACTTGCCTCAACTAGCGAAAAGCATCCTGTAGTTTTGTTTGCAGTAGATAATAAAACTAACCCTGATATTAAAAGAGTTATTACATATCTTAAAGATACAAAAGCTAAGACTTATGTAATTACTAATGATAAAGAAATTGCAGATATTAGTGATATGGCTATTATGATAGATGAAAAGATAAGTATCTATGCTTTCTATCAAGCTGCTATCGTAATGCAACTATTATCTTGTGAAATGGCCTTTACTAAAGGAACATATCAAGACCATGTACCTGTTTTAAAGGGAAGAACTAATACATTTTAGATATATTAAAAGTGAAGAAAACTTAATCTTCACTTTTTTTATTGTTATCTTCTACAAACTCACTTAATTCTTCATAATCATCAGTAGAATTTTTAAAACATCTTCTAAGATAATCTTTCCCCCCATCAACTGAACACCTACCACACTTGCAAGTAACAAAATCATGAGTATATTTGGATTCTATAATATCACCACAGTTTTTACATCTTATAACATTTCTAATTATCTTTTCCATTCTTAGATTCCTTCACTAGGTTCTTTTTCATCATTATTTATTACTTTTTCTAAAGGTATAACTGACTTAATAGAAGCATCCCTACAAGATGTTTTTAAGTCTTTTATACTAAATTTATCTAACTTCATAGAAGTATCTATTAATCCTCCTAAGTTAATACCTGTTACTACTTCATAACTATCACTTGTAAAAGCAAGTTTAGAAGCTACTTTAAAAGGAGTACCTCCCATTAAATCACAAGTAAATAAAATCTCACTATCTTTATTATCATTAATTATCTTATTAAACTTATCTTCTAATGTATCATCATTATCGCTAGATAAAAAGTCTACTGCGTAAATATTATCTTTAGATCCTGCTATCATATTAAGAGAACTTAAAATACCACTAGCAAAGTTATTATGTCCTGTTATTATTATAATTTGTTTCATAAAAACACTACCTTTCTAAAAGAATTATATCATTTTTAAGACAAAAGAAAAAGCCTTTTAGGCTTTTTACTAAAGTATTCCAAAGAATGAAAATACAATTGATGCAATTATTATACCTACTATTAATACTGTTGTATTTACTTTCTTTCTTAGTAAGAAATAAATTAAGAAAGTAAAAGCAAATGGTAATAAGTTAGGTAAAATTTTATCAAAGAAATCTGTTTGTAAGCTTACTGTTACATCATGTCCAATATCAATAGATGTTTTTACTGTTAATGTTACATAACTAGCAATTAAACCACCTAATATTGTAACACCTAAAACAGAAGCAGCATTACTAACTTTTTTTGTATTTTCTTGAATTTTATCTAAAGCAGCAGTACCTGTTTTATAACCCATTCTAGCTAGTGGAAAACGAAGTAAGAAAGCTACTAAGAATACTAAGAAAAATACTATTGGTCCTAATACATTTCCTTGATCAGAAAGTGAAGCACAAATTCCTGCTGTAATTGGAAGTAATGTAAACCAGAATAAGGCATCACCTATACCTGCTAAAGGTCCAAATAAAGATATTTTAATTTTCTTTACAGTTTCAGGATCTTCTCCACCTTCATAAAGTGATAACATTAATCCTTGTAAATAAGGAAGTAATGTATTATGAGTATTAATGAACTCTAAGTTATCATGTAAAACTTTTGATAAAGTCTTAGGATCATTTTTATATATTTTCTTTAAAGCTGGACCCATTCCTGCTGTAAAACCAATACTTTGCATTCTTTCATAGTTGAAACAAGATTGATTTAAAACAGAAAGTAGAGCTAAATCATTTAAGTCAGAATCAGTTACAATTCTTTTACGTTTTTTATCTTTAGATGCCACTCTTCTCACCTTCCTTTCCACTTGCTAATGCTACTTCTTTTTCACCACTTCTAAAGTATTCCATTAAAGCAAAAGCTACACCCATAATAGCAACTGGTAAAACATTGTCTATTTGGATGAAAGTTGCGAATAAGAATCCTGCAAGTAAGTAAGGTACATATCTTGCTTTTAAAGTTACACGAAGTAACATACCAAATCCAACAGCAGGAAGTAATCCACCAGCTACTTGGAATCCATTAATTAACCAATCTGGCATTTCTTCTACTAAAGCTCTTCATTGTACTTGAGCAGCATATACTGATAAGAATGTTAATATACCAGTAGCAATACTAGTAATAACTATTCCATAAAAACATAGTTTAAATAATCCCTTAATATTTCCTTCTTTAGCATAACGCTCTGCAACACCATTAAATGAAACAAAAGCTGTATTTCTAACAGTCCATAAGAATTGTAATAATACTCCAAATGGATATGCTAAAGCTAAAGATGTCGCTACATTATTTCCAGTAATATGAGCAAATACTACTGTCATAACACTTGTAAGTAAAGCCTCAGGAACTGATGCTCCTCCAATAGCTGCAATACCTGCAAAAGCAAGTTCAACCATACCACCTGCTACTAGTCCTGTATTTAAGTCACCTAGAATCGCTCCAACTATAGGACAAACAATAATTGGTCTAAAGATAAATAATGCTTCAAGGTGTCTATCAATAACTAAGACCATAACTACTAAAGTAATAATTATTCCTTGTAATAAAGTTATTTCCATAAATTAAATCTCCCTTCTTAAAACTTTTCTTTTGGTGAATCAGGTGTATCTTGAATATAAATTTTATCTACGTGTTTCTTGATATAATTTAAATCTTTCATATCTTCTTTACTAACAGATACTTTATCAGTTAGTTTTTCTTCACCTTCATCATAATACATATTTCCAATATCTACCTCCTTAATCTTTACACCTCCTTCAATTACTCTCCTTAAATCTTTAGGAGTCCTGCATATTAATAAAATGTGTTGATCATCTGATGCTTTATCAATAATATCAATAGTCTTCTGTATTGTAAAAAATCTCGTATCAAAACCTAGAGATGAAGCAGCCATTCTCATAACACTTTGTTCTATTTCACTTTCTGCTGTTTCATCATCTGCTACTACAATAAGGTTAGCTCCTACTGCCCCAGCCCATAAACATACTATTTGTCCATGAATTAATCTATTATCAATTCTTGCTAATAAAATATTATTATCTTTCATTATCTCTCCTCCTTTTAATAATATTTACCATATATTTTCTTAGCACATACTTCTAAATAAGTTTCTATTTCTTTAGCAGTTTTTAAAGTAAGTACTTTATTAGCAATCTCTTTAGCTTCCTTACTATCTATCAAAGAAATTAATTTTTTTACTTTTAAAACCATACTTGCATTAACACTAAATTCTTGTAGACCTAATCCTACTAAAAGAATAATTGCAAGTGGATCTGCAGCCATCTCACCACACATACCTACAAACTTTTCTTTTTTATCTAAACAAGAATCTATAGTCTTTTTAATTAATCTAATAACCCCAGGATTATAAAAGCTATAAAGATTACTAACTGTAGGATTTAATCTATCAACCGCTACAGTATACTGAATTAAATCATTAGTACCTATACTAAAGAAATCTACTTCATCTATCAACATATCAGAAATAATAGCAGTACTAGGAACTTCTACCATAATACCTACTTTAATATTTTTATTAAATGGTATATTTTTACTAGCAAGTTCTCTTTTCGCTTCATCAAGTATTTCACTAGCTTTATAAATCTCTTCTAATGATGAAATCATTGGATACATTATCATAACATTTCCATAATGACTTGCTCTTAACATCGCTCTTAAACTTACTTTAAAAAACTCTTTATTATCTAAACAATATCTTATCGCTCTATACCCTAAGAAAGGATTTTGTTCTTCTTTAATATCAAGATAAGGACACTTCTTATCACCACCTATATCAAGAGTTCTAATAATAAGTGGTTTTTCTTTAAATTTTTCAGCGAAAGTTTTATAAATATTAAATAGATACTCTTCATCTGGAGCGACACTTCTATTTAAAAATAAAAACTCTGTCCTAAATAGCCCTATTCCATCAGAATTAACTTCTAATAATTTATCAAGTTCTGATAATTCTCCAGCATTAGCAGTTATTAGTAAAGGTTTATTATCTTTAGTAAGAGAAGGTTTATCTTTCATTTCTTCTAAAGATGCTTTTAATAGTTCTTCTTTTTTTATTTTATCTTTAATTTCATTAATCTTAGTATTTGTTAAATTATTCTCAATATAGCCTTCATTTCCATTAACATAAATAAGTTCCCCATCAGTTAATGTTTTACTTATTTCTTTAATTCCAAAAACTGATGGAATACCTAGAGTTGATGCAAGTATAGCCACATGACTTGTTTTACCACCTAACTCTGATACAATTCCTTTTACATATCCTAAATTACTAGATAATAAAATTGAAGGCGGTATTTCTTCAGCTACTAAAATTGTATCTTCTTTTAACTTACTTAAATCTATTTCATTAATACCTAAAGATTTTCTAAGAAGTTTATTAGTTACATCTTCTATATCTTTACTTCTCATCTTTAAATAAGCATTATCAACTAAAGATAATTCATCAGCTTTTCTTTTCATAACTTTAGTAATAGCTTCGTTTCTATCACATTTTTCTTTATCTATTACTTCTTCCATAGATGTAATAAGACTATTAGAATTTAAAAGTATTTTATAAAAATTACATAACTGCCTTATCTCATCTTCACTAGCTTCCTTTTCTAGTTTTTCATAATCTTTAACTACTTCATTTAAAATTACTTTTAAAGATTCTTTTTCTTTAGTAATTTCATCATCAGTTATTAAAGTCTTTTTCTCTATTTTAGGAATTTTAGTATTAATTATATAAACTTTACCTAAAGCTAAGCCATTACCTACTTTATTACCTAAATATTTCATTATTCATCACCTTTTTCTATATACTCACATATAGAATCTAAGGCTTTTTGTTCATCAACACCTTCTGCCTCGACAGTAAGTTTATCTCCACAATTTATATTTCCCATCATAACTTCTAATATTTCTTTAGCATTAATACTACTACCATTATGAATTAGTTTTATATTTGATTCAAATGTAAGAGCAAGTTCTACTAAATTACTCCCTGGTCTAGCATGTAAACCTGATACACTTTTTACGACTACATCTTTCTTTACCATAACCTCACCTATCCTTGTCTACTTTATCTTATAAAGTAATAATAGCATAGTTAAGTTTAATTTACAATTTATTTTAAAATAAGTAAGTAAAATTAAGTAAAGAAAAAGACTAACTTTAATTAAAGTAATCTTTTCTTTCTTCTATAACAAATCTATCTTTAATACCATCATAACTTAATGCTAAATCATAATAGTACTTAGCCTTATTTTTATCACCAATATCATTAAAATTATCTATTAGTTCAATATAATAGTATGTACCTTTAGGATTCTTTTTAAGTTCATCTGTTAACACTTTTTCTGCTTCCCTTATTTTATTTAATGTAAACAACACTTTAGCTTTTGTCCTTATTTGAAATTCATAAGTACTATCATTTAAATCTAAAGTACAAAGAAGTCTATCAATATAGTTAATAACTTTTTCTAAATCATATTCTTCTTTAGTTAGGCTATAAGCTACATCATTAGCATCATTAATAACATTAGAACAAAATTCAGAAATTTGTTCACTTTTATCTAAGTCTTCCACTGTTCTTATATTATTTTCTTTAGCATAGTCAAGTAATGAATTCATTACATCTAAATAATTATCCATTATTTCTTTAGAAGACATTCTTCTACCATAATTATAAATATTAAGTAACTTATTATTTATCGTTTCATTTTTTACTTTTTTAGTATAAACATATTGAAGATGCTCTGAAAATAAAGGATTACTATATAATTGATTGACTAAGGGTACCTGTTGATTACTTGTTATAGTCTTTTCCTTATTTAAACAACATTTTTTATATTTCTTTCCACTACCACATGGACATTGGTCATTTCTACCTATTTTACTCATTTTACCACACTATCTCCTCTTCATATTCTTCATATTCCAAATCATTTTCATTACAATTATATTTTTTAGCTAAGGCTTTAATCTCTTTATTTAAGTTCTTATATTCATCATAGTTATAAAAGTTACACATTTTATCTATTAAATGCATAAACTCTTTTTTACGTTTATTTTTAGTAGAATATGCATAGTCTATTGATATTTTTTCATACCACTGTTTTAAAAAATATTTATCAATAATAGTTTCTTTAATAATTCGTTTAACTTTAGTAACTTGTCTTTATGTTAACATTTCATGCAAAGCATCTGAACAGAACTGAAAGCATCTGAACAGAACTGAAAGCATCTGAACAGAACTGAAAGCATCTGAACAGAAGTGAAAGCATCTGAACAGAAGTGAACAGCTCTAAACAGAAGTGAACAGCTCTAAACAGAAGTGAACAGCTCTAAACATTATTAAATAGTAATAATACTATTTGATAATGTACCTACCATAACTATCTTTCTTTGTAGTACCTGTCCAAACTATTAAATCATAGTCAACTAATCTATTGAGCAATTTTACTGCAGTTGTCTTACCTCTATTAATGATTGTTGTTACTTCTATTGAAGTAATTTCACCTTTATCATATATTGCCTGTAGTACTTGTCTTTCTTGATAATTTAATTGTTCCCATTTTTTTCCTATCTCTTTATTTTTTAACATTGTCTCAGTTTTTCTTTTACTTCTCATAACTATATTATTATCAAGAACTAACAAAACTGCATGTTGATTAGGTTCAGAATAAATAGGATCCTTTAAATAAAATCTTTGCATTTCACTATATATTCTTTTTACACCTTCATTTAATTCTCTAACAATACCGAATTCAGTTAAAACTCTTGCTATTTGAGGATTCCTTGAATAGCGTTCTGTTTTCATATTTTCTAAAGTAATAAATCCACTAAGTTTACCCGGACTTAATATTTCTAATCTATCATCAAATAATTTCACTGTAATATATTCACCAGTATTAGAATAGTCTCTGTGAGTAACAGCATTAACTAATCCTTCATACCATGCAAATTCTGGATACTCTGGAACAGTTTCAAATATACCTTTTTGATTTAAATGAGTAAACTCTCTCAACTGAGAATTAATAAAATCTCTTGCTTCTTCTAAAGTCTTATATAAACACTTATCAAAAGTTCTATCTTTAACTATATTCATTTCTGTTCCAACTTGAAAATTAATTCCTTCAAACTTTAAAACTCTTACTCTAGCACTAGGTAAATATACTGAAGGGTTTTTACCAAATAAAAGCATACCAGCCTTTGTAAAACATAATTTCCCATTATCTTCAACTAAAAAACCTCTTGCTTTTAATACTTGTTCATTAGGTATTTCTTTTGCACCTATTTTATCTTTATAAATATCCATAACTTCTAAATCGAGATCATTAATACTAGACATATTTAATACTTCAGATTCAAAATTTCTTTCTCTTTTTTCATACTCTAAACTTCTTACTTGTTCAGTGTTTAATCTTATAGAGGAATCTCCTTGTCTTAAGTAAACTTCATCTTTATTATTCCTAACTATAAAGTTTAATGCAGGTCCAATATGAAATAATAAAATATTATCTTTTTCATTTTTTATATTTTTTATTTCTATTAACTCAGTTTTATAATTAGGTGTTGGACTTAAATAGTTAGTAACTATTTTTTGAAAATCATTTAATTTATTAATACCATAATCATTAAAACCTTCTATCTTGCCATCATCAGTTATTCCTACTGCTATTACTCCACCATTAGCATTTGAAAAAGATGCTATTTCATTAGCTAAATCTTGCATACTAACCTTTGCTCTTTTTCTTTCAAAATACAAATTTTCTTTAGTATTTTTTAAATAATCTTCTGTAATAATTGAATTTATTTTAGATAACATTAATTTTCTCACCTCACTCATTTTATTACTTATAGTATACCATTATTTTAGTTATTTATATATCAAAATTTAAAAGACTAACCTAAAAAGATTAGTCTATACAAAGTTCATATTACCTAATATCATATCTGTTAAAGTTTTACCAAATAGTTCTAAAAAATTAAGTTTATCTACATTTTCTGTTACTGTTAATACTTCTTCTTTAACCTTATTATTATCACTATCTTTAACTATAATTTTACCTACTTCATCTCCTATTTTTAAAGGTAAATTATTATTAGTTATTTTTATATCATAAGTATATTTTTTTGTATCTGCACTTTTCTTAGAAAGTATGGCAATATCATTAAGAGGTACTAGACTTATTTTAGGACTAGTCGCTTTATCCAAACTTATTTCTTTTACAATATCATCTTTAGTTTTTAATATTTCTATTTTATAGTTATTAAAACCATAATCAAGTAAACTCATTGTCTCACTATTTCTAACCCCACTATTATCTTCTCCTAAAACAATTGCAATAAGTCTAAAATCATCTCTTTTAGCAGTAGCAGCTAGACAATATTTAGCAGCATCAGTATGACCTGTTTTTAACCCATCAGCACCTTCATAAAATCTTACTAATTTATTAGTATTAACTAACCAAAACTTATTATCAGTATCTTCTCTTAAATAATCTTCATAAACGCTTGAAAACTCTAATATCTTCTCATGTTTTAAAAGCTCTCTTGCTATTATAGCCATATCATAAGCACTTGAGTAATGTCCTTCTTCATCTAGTCCTGTACAGTTTTTAAAGAAAGTATTTTTAAGTCCTAAATCTTTTACTTTTTTATTCATCATCTCAACAAACTCTACTTCACTTCCTGCAATAAACTCAGCCATAGCAACAGTTGCATCATTAGCACTAGCCATAGATATACCTTTCATCATATCTTCTACTGTCATCTCTTCTCCTGTTGTTAAATATATTTGACTCCCTCCCATACCTGAGGCATTTGCACTAGCAGTTACAATATCATTCCATTTAATCTTACCAGATTCAATAGATTCAAGTATTATAATCTGTGCTACCATTTTAGTCATAGAAGCAACCGCTAGCTTCTCATCTTTATTTTTTTCAAAAATTATCTCTCCCGTAGTAGCATCCATTAAAATACCAGCAGTTGCATTAGGAATTAATGATGTATCACTATTTATATTTTCTTCAGTATTAGTATTATTCTTTTTATCATTTATATCTATAGTATTATGTTCTATATCAGTAGACTCTTCATTAATATTAGATTCTCTATTTTCAGTAATATTCTCTTCTTGTATTTCTGTATTATTATTTATCTCTTCTGCTTTAGCATAACAAGGTATTAAAAGAATAGATAACATAAGTAATAGAATTATCTTTTTCATTAAATCAACTCCTAATAAAGGGTATGATGTTTTTCGTACAAAAAGTACATAATTAATAGTTATTTTCGTACATTTTGTACGTTTTTTTGTTGTATTAAATTTATAATTTATATGTTATCATGGTATTAATAAAGGTTAAATGTAATAAAATTAAGTAAGGTGTATATATATGAAAAAGATTATTATTATATTAAGTAGTATTATTGTTATTATTTTTATTATTCTTATGATTTTCTTATTTAATACAGATAGTAAAGATAAAGATATTGATAATATTAAAGAAAAGAAACCTACAGAAAATATCCCTTTAGAAGAAGATAATAAATTTAGTAAATTATCTTATTATAAGAAAGAAAATCTTGATAGGTATAAAGCTTATCAAGATAATAATAAAGATTTAAGTATAGAAGATATTGTTACAAGAGTTAATTTAAACTTAGATAAAGAATTTTATACTGATACTATTCCTGCTACTAATTTAAATACTAATTATTTATTTGTTAATAAGTTTAATTATTTAGATAGTAATTATATTCCAAATAATCTAGAACTTTTAGATAATAGTTATGCTAAAAGTGGTATTTATTTAGTTAAAGAAGCGAAAGATAATATTGAAAAATTAATAAGTGATGCCAAAAATGATGGTATGAATATTCGAGTAATCTCTGCTTATAGATCTTATACATATCAAGAAAATTTATATAATAATTATGTTAAAAGTGATGGAGTTGAAATGGCCGATACCTACTCTGCAAGAGCTGGATACTCTGAACATCAAACAGGATTAGTTGTTGATGTAACAAGAGCCTTTGATGACTTTAATAATTTCGAGAATACTAATGAATATAACTGGATGTTAGAAAATGCTCATAACTATGGGTTTATTTTAAGATATCCTAAAAATAAAGAAAAGATTACTACTTATAGTTTTGAGGCTTGGCATTATAGATATGTTGGTATAGAACTTGCCCAAAAAATAAAGGCTAGTAGCCTAACCTTTGATGAATATTACGCAAGATATTTAGAAAGTGATAATAATTAATATAAAATCATCTAAGATACTTGCATAAAAGTTACTTATGTGATAAGATGTATATGTAAAAGAAATTTACATAAAATATAAAAGGAACACTTAATATTGCAGTGTTGAGTGTGCCTCTAATTAATTGTTTTTCTATTAGAACCACCTAAACATCGCTTGAGTTAGGTGGATTCTTCTATTTTAAGGTGCAAATCATAAAAAGCATTAAAATTTCCTGAAGAAATAGCATAATTACTAAAGACAGAATTAAAAAATCCTTCTTGTTCATTATAAGCCTCCTTTCTGAGGCTTCACCCAACTATTAAATGTTCCTAAAATTATAGTATCATATTAATTTCTATAATACAAGAAAAAAGTAATAAAAAAGTTACGAATTTTCGTAACCATAATACTTACTAATAACTTATCTTTTAACAAAAATTATTTAAGATATTTAGAAAGTGTTAATAATTAGTATAACTCATCTAAGATACTTGCATAAAAGTTACTTATGTGATAAGATGTATATGTAAAAGAAATTTACATAAAATATAAAAGGAACACTTAATATTCGCATATTGAGTGTTACCATAATAAAAAGTTGGTACCACCTAAATCATTGCTGAGTTAGGTGGTTTTCCTTTATATTAGTACTATAAATAGTAAGAATAGTAAAAGGAAGATAATCATTACTAGAGAAAAAATTAGAAAATCTTTCTTGTTCATTGACATCACCTCCCTCTATTTATAGAGTTTGGTAACCACCCAACTATTAAATGTTCCTAAAATTATAGTATCATATTAAGTTCTATAGCACAAGAAAAAAAGTAATAAAAAAGTTACGAATTTTCGTAACCATAATACTTACTAATAACTTAGCCTTTGACAAATATTATGTAAGATATTTAGAAAGTGATAATTAGAAGTCACTTTTTATTTTTCTTTCTTTAAAGCTTCATCTATATCACTTTTCTTAAGTCTTAGAGTTTCTTGTATTACTCCTGTAGCATTAAAACACATTCCAAGTGTAAAGATATAAGCTAGGATATAAACCCAAA
>CALVVC010000014.1 GCA_944363755.1 uncultured Bacilli bacterium | reverse complement strand
TAACATAAGTTAAAATATATTACAATTTACGAAAAATAGTATTTGGAGGTATAAACACTCTCTAATTTTATAAATTCTTCTAGAGAAAATAAAAAATTGACCCCTATTTTTAAGTCAATTTTCAAAATTACAACAAATTTAAGAAATTTTATAAAACTTTATTATAACTAGCCTCACTTGGCATTCTTAAATCACCTCTAGGTGATAAACTAATAGTTCCAACTTTAACTCCATCAGGCATAGCATTTCTTTTAAATTGTTGTGTATAAAAACGTTTAATAAATACTTTTAACCACTTCTTAATCTCATCGTCAGTAAAACTATCTTTAAATGTTAATTTAGCAAGAAAATATATTTTTTTAAAAGAGGCTCCATATCTTAATAAATGATATAAAAAGAAATCATGTAAAACATATGGCCCTATACTAGATTCTGTCTTTTGTAAAATATTACCTACTTCATCAGGAGGTAACAACTCAGGTGATATAGGAGTATCTAAAATATCTGTTAAAATCTTTTTTCTTTTATCTGTACTATTATCTTTAACATAACTAACTAAGTGTCTTACTAAAGTTTTAGGAATAGATGAATTAACTGAATACATACTCATATGATCTCCATTATAAGTACACCATCCTAAGGCAAGTTCTGATAAGTCCCCTGTTCCAATAACAATACCTCCTACCATATTAGCAATATCCATAAGTATTTGTGTCCTCTCCCTTGCCTGAATATTTTCATAAGTAACACTTCTATCATTTTCATCTATTCCAATATCTTTCATATGTAATAAAGAGGCTTCCTTTATACTAACTTCTTTTAAAGTTGCCCTATATTCTTTAACTAAATTAATTGCATTATTATAAGTCCTATCCGTAGTACCAAAACCAGGCATTGTAACTCCAATAATATTTTTAGTATCAAGATTAAGTTTACGAAAAGCTCTAACTATAACAAGGAATGCAAGAGTAGAATCAAGTCCACCTGACATACCTATAACACATTTAGTATTATTTAAGTACATTATACGTCTTGCAAGAGCACTACTTTGTATTTCTAATATTTCTTCAAATCTTTTATCTTTATCACTAACTGGTATAAAAGGATACATTTTATAAGTTCTATCAAGACTCTTTACTTTATCACTAACATTAACTTCTACTATTTTATAATCACCATCGTATAGACTACTAGCAAAACTACTATTACGACATCTTTCATTAATTAAACGTTTTACATCAATATCTGTATATATTAAATTACTCTCTATCTCAAATCTTTTATTTTCTTTTAATAACTTACCATTTTCATAAATAAAAGCACTACCACCAAATACTAAATCAGAAGTTGATTCCATAATTCCACTATTTGCATAAATATAAGCTGATAATGTTTTACTAGATTGCATAGAAACTAAATTTCTTCTATAACTATCTTTACCTACTATCTCATTACTACTAGATAAATTAAAGATAATAGAAGCTCCATTTAAAGCATGATTATTACTAGGAGGAAAAACACTCCACAAATCTTCACATATTTCAATAGCAAAAGTAATTTCCTTATCATCTTTATCTCTAAATAATAATTTAGTAGAAATAGGGACAATTTGATCTAATAGTTTAACTTCCTTAACTTTTAAATCAAAACTAGATACAAACCATCTTTTCTCATAAAACTCACTATAATTTGGTATATAAGTTTTAGGTACAATTCCAAGAATATTACCTTTAGATATTACAACAGCACAGTTTAACAACTGATTATTACATCTTAAAGGCATACCAATAATTGAAATAATATCTAGATTTTTAGTTTCTTCTAAAATAATACTTAAAGCCTTTACTGAACTTTCAAGTAATTCATCTTGTAAAAATAAATCAGAACAAGTATAACCTGTAAGAGCAAGTTCAGGGGTAGTAACAATAGAAACACTTTCTTTGTCTGCTTTTTTAAGCATTTTTACTATCTCTTTAGCATTATCAATTGGACTAGCAAGTACTAACTTATTAACAATCGCTCCAACTCTAACAAATCCATATTCTTTCATAATAATCCTCCTTTTATATTGTGTTAATTTTTTAAAGTTTTTATTAATTTCTTTTCTTCATCAATAAGTCTATTCTTAACATTCCATAAATCTTGACTTAAATCAACATGTACAGGATGAGGATTAAAGAATCTTTTATTCTCCTCACTTAACGTTTCTTTTTCTTTAGTACAATAATCTCTAAGTTCCATCACGCTTTCACTTTCATAAACACATTTTCCATTTATAAATATTGGCTCTAATAATTCTCTTACTGTATAAGTATTAGGAAGAAGTTCTTTCCTCTTCCAAGTATCTATAGGATCAAACATTACTATTGTTTCATCTTCTTTATATTTTTCATTTATAAAGCCAATAATATCTCCTCTAATTTTACCTGTTTTCTTATCATAAAATCTAAATACTTGTTTATCACCAGGATTAGTAATTTTAATAGTATCTTCACTAAGTTTAATCTTAGGAACAACAACTCCTGCTTTTTTAATAGCAGCAAGTTTATAAACACCTCCAAAACTAGGACAATCTTTTGATGTAATTAAACTTGTTCCTACTCCCCATAAATCTATCTTAGCTCCTTGTCTTTTTAAATCTTCTATTAAATACTCATCCAAATCATTAGAAGCACATATTGTAGCATCACTAAACCCTGCTTCATCTAACATAATTCTCGCATTTTTAGATAAATATGCTAAGTCTCCACTATCAAGTCTTATACCAAACTTTTTAGGCATTTTACCTTCTTCTTTTAACTCTTTAAATACTTTAATAGCATTAGGTACTCCTGAGTTTAAAGTATCATAAGTATCAACTAGTAAAGTTGCATTATTTAAAAAAAGCTCTGCATATTTTCTAAATGCTTCATATTCACTAGGAAAACTCATTATAAAGCTGTGAGCATGAGTACCTGCAACGGGTATATTAAATTTTTTACCTGCTAGAACATTACTAGTAGATGCACATCCTCCAATAACTGCTGCTCTTGCACCATAAATTCCAGCATCAGGACCTTGAGCACGTCTTAATCCAAACTCCATTACAGAATCACCTTTAGCAGCTTCACAAACACGTGAGGCTTTAGTAGCAATTAAACTTTGATGATTAATAATATTTAAAATAGCCGTTTCTACAAGTTGAGCTTCTATAATCTGTGCTTCTACTTTTAATAAAGGTTCCATTGGAAAAACAACAGTTCCCTCTTTAATTGCATAAATATTACCTGTGAATTTAAAGTTTTCTAAGTATTTTAAAAACTCATCATCAAAAAGCTCTAATTCTCTTAAATACTCTATATCACTCTTATCAAAGTGTAAATTTTTAATATAATCTATCACTTGTTCAAGGCCTGCTACAATAGCATACCCTCCACAAGAAGGATTTTTACGATAAAAGACATCAAAGACTACTCTTTCATCTCTTTTCATATCAAAGTATCCATTCATCATAGTAAGTTCATATAAATCTGTTAATAATGTTAAATTTCTTTCATTCATTTTTACCATTCCTTTCTTTTTATCAAAATATTAATATCAAATTCTAAATTTTTTTAACTAACTGAATTCCCTGTTGTTCCATAAGTAAGTAAGCTGCCTCTACATAATTTTGTCTAGTATCTTCACTAAAGGTTGCAATAGCATCCTTATGTACTCTTATAATACTATCTCTATTATGTTCATCCATATAATTTGCAAGGCCAATAGACCCATTACATATACAAATATCAGTACAACACCCTACTATATCAAATTCTTTTATATTAGTTCCTTCTTCTATTACTTCTCTAAAAGGAATACTTTCCATAAAGCTTGTAGAATTCTTAGGAATACATATAGTATTATTAAAGAGAGTAAAAGGTTTTAATAAATTGACAACTTCATCTTCACCACTACCCTTTAAACAGTGATAATTAGGAAATCTCTTATGTTCAGTAGAATCTAAAGTATGTGTATCTTGAATAAAGATTATTAATTCTCCTTTTCTTTGATATTCTTTAATTAATTGTATTTGTCTAGGTATAACTCTTGCAATGGATTCATCATGTAATATGCCTTCTTTAACAAAGCCATTAACCATATCAACAATAATTAATGCTTTATTATAAACTTTAAAATTCTCAATTTTCATAATTATTCCTCCTCTTATTAACTTTTTATTAATATCAAAAAATAAGAAATTAGCAAGTTATTAAACTTGTTATTAACATTATATTAATAACAAATACTTTTGTCAACTAAAAATTTAAAAAAATTAGTAAATTCATTTATTGAACTTACTAATTTAATATATTTATTATTCATCAAAGAAATCATCAAAGAAGTCATCATCATCATAATCATCCAAACTCAAATTTACTTCTTTTTTAGGTTGTTCCTTAACTACTGGTTTAACTTCAGGTATAGGACTATTAACCTCTTTAACTGGAGAAACATCCATAATAGGTTTAGATTCTATCTTCTGTTGTTGTTTTTGTTTATTCATCGCTTCTTCTTTTTCTAACTCTGCAATCTTAGCATCTATTTTCTTAACAAGTTCATCTACATCAAATGAAGGCTTATTAGGTCTACTACTTTCATTTTCCATACTAGGATTAATAAAAGCAGGCATTGGATTATTTATTTTAGGCATCACATTAGGATTAGGTATTCCTCCTGTCATAGGATTACCATTAGCACCACCACCTATTCCAAAAAGATTTGGTGGTACAAACCCTGGAGGTGTACTTCCCCCTTCTCCATTTGGATTAGAACTATTCATCATCTCTAACAATTTTTCTTTTTTCTTTTCTTTAACAAAAGTTTTTATATCAAAAGTATGAACTTGTTGTTTCTCTCTTTCAGGATAACCTGCCTTAGGATAAGTCTTACCCCAATCAAGTTTAAAATCAGGTGTAAACTTAGTCTTAAATGGTTGCATTCTCATACGAAGAATAATAACTTCAAACTGTTTCATTCTTTGTAAATCAGATACAGTAACTAAAGGAGTAGAAGCAGTCTTATCATCTTCTTTAGATTTAACTTCCCCACACATCTTAGATATTTCTTCCAAAGCTGCAAGCTCTGCTGAAATTAAGTAAATAATATTACCACAGTTACCTCTAATAGTCTCTGCATTTTCCTTACCATAAACCTGATTTAACTGAGCATAGTTTTGAATAATCATTGTAAATCTTATATGTCTTGACCTTGCCGCTGTAATCATAGTAGTAACATCTTTTAAAGGAGGCATATTAGCAAACTCATCTAGTAAGAAGTTCGTTCTAATAGGAAGTTCTCCCCCATTTTCTTGAGCAACACCAATTAATGTTTCATAGCACTGTTTTAAAAGAATAGTAACAAGTGAATGATATGTTTTCTTTTCATCTTGAACTACTATAAATAAAGCAGTTTTACGTCTACCAATATCCGCAAGTTCTATATCACTATGACTAAGCATTTCTGATAAGTTCTCACGTGATGCAAATAACTTAATTTTTTGTCTAAATACTGATAATATTGATCCCTTAGTATCTGTAGGAGCATTAATTGTACTAGATGCATTAATAACTGAAGCACTAGCAGGATCTTTAAATGAAAAGTATTCTTTAATATAAGTAGATCCACCAAACTTTTCTTCTCCTACTGTAGTCATCAAACTAATACTATTAATATTAATCTCATCCTCTTTAGCATCTTCAAAAAGACCTAAAGCAACCCCAGAAAAGTAATCAGCTGAAGTCTTTTCCCAGAAAGGATCACTATTATTACTAGATTCATCATATAAAATATTTAAAGCAAGGTCATCAAGTAACTCAATCGCTTTATCTTGATTACCACTTTTATACATTCTATAAGGAAGTGATAATGGATTCCAACTACTACCATTTTGCGGATCACGGAAGTTAAGAATCTGCACATCATAACCTTTATCACGAAGCATATTAGCAGTCGCTTCATAAATTTCACCCTTAGGATCAGTTATAATCATAGATTCTCCTGCTTTAGCAAGTAATTTAACAGTAGGTTTAATAACTGTTTGCGTTTTACCAGATCCAGTAGAACCAATAACCAAAGTATGATATTCACCATTATCAACATAAGCTTCTTTATCTTTTAAAATTAAAGGAACACCCGCTGCATTACTAACCTCTTGACTTGGTGTAACCATAACAACACCTTCATCATTTTTAATCTCTTTATCTTTAGCCCATCTAGAATATCCTTTATCTTTCTTTTCACTAGTAAAACCAATTCCCTTTTCCATTTCAAAGAAATATGATTTAACACTAATAAGCATTCCCACTAATGCTAAAAAATATATTAATAAAGTCATCCATAAAAACTTAGGAGTAAAAGCAGGAAAAGGATTAAGTCCACTAAAATATCCCTCTGTAGCAAAAGAATGTAGATTAACAATACCAATTGCAACAATATAAAGTAAAAAGATAGCAAAAACTATAAAAATCATTACATCATCTTTATCAGCCCTAAACTTTAACTTCATAACAATCCCTCTTTTCAAATCTACGCTTATTATAACAGTTTTTTTTAAATTTGCAAATTATATTTTATTATTATTTCTATTTTTAATTATTAAATATAAAGATATTAATATAATTATTATAATTATAATACCAAGTATATATAAATCACTATAATTTACACCTAAAATTTGTTCTTTAGTATTTTTATTAAGATCTACTTTCATATTAATAGATTTCCTACTATCTTTAGTAAATTCAAAAGTATATATATTATTATTAACCCTATCTGCATTATGCTCTAATACTAAATAATCAGTTTTAATATTAACAGTAATCTCATCTAACAAAGGATAATCATTAAAATATATAATTTCTCCACTATCTGTAGAAATATTTAATATATTATTATTAGTAGTAATATCATATCTTTTAAAAGCTCCCTTAATAGTTCTAGCTTCCTTATATTTATCTATATCAAAGTTATATTTATAATTAAATAAATAACCATTCCCTAAATCTTTAGTTTTCTTTTGATAATAAGTAACATTAGGAAATGGCAAATCTTCCTCTGTATCCACAATAGGCTCATCTAAATAGATAGGAATATAGTTTCTAAATGATGAATTAATTAATTCTTTAGTATAATCTCCTTCTTCATAAAAAGTAATATTAACATCTTCATCTATACTATTTTTATCAATAGTAAGATTAACTTCAGCACTACAACCTGATATTAAAAACAAACTTAATATTAAAATAAAATATTTAAATTTCATATTAACTCCTTACCTGTCCTTCTCTATTATAAAAGCCTTCCATATCAACACCCCAATAATAAGAATTATTAAAAGCTTTTCTAGAAAACAATACACCAGATTCTAAACCCGATGCTTCAGCACAAATATATTCACCAGCTTCTTCATCTATACCTACAACTAAAATTACATGAGAACTTGATTCTAATAAATCTCCTGGTTGTAAAACTGCACTACTAGTTAAAGATACATGTTTCGCCCCAGGCAAATTTTGAAAACTTCCTGCAGTACGAGCAGAAATATTAAAACCTCCATTCCAAATAGCCCAAGCTACAAAACCAGAACAATCAAGTCCACAATGATCATAGATTTTTCCATTAGCAACAGCCTTACAAGAACTACTTCCCCAACTAGAATCCGCTCCATCTATCATATTACCATGTCCACCACCCCAATAATAAGGGATTTTAACATCATAATTATTACCAAGTTCAGCAATTAAAGTAACAGCAGAAGCTACAACACCTGCACGAGTACCATATGAAGCAGCATCAACATTAGAAGATATTAAATTATTAAACTCCTCTATACTACTACCCTTACTTTCTAAAAATGAACTTAATGACTCATGTAAAATCTCATCACCATCACTAGATAATTCATAATCACCATAAGCAATATCAGAAACAGTACCACTTGAATTAGCACTTACATCATCCATACCAAAAAAACCACTAAAATACATTATAGGTAAGCTAACAACTAACATGATAAAAAGAACAAAAATTAAAGGACCTCCAAACATAATAGCAAATTTTAAAGGTAAAGATACTTTTCCAAAAATACTAATCCCACCTAAAAAGTTCATAACACCCCCTAAAGGAGAACCTACTTTGCTACTAGTATCCGCTTCAATAGTAGATGAAATACTATTATCAGAAGGAACACTACTTATATTATCATTATTACTTTCATTAACAGAACTATCTTTATTAGAAACAGAAGAAGCTAAACCTCCCCCAATTCCACCTATTCCTCTTTTTATATTTCTTATAGTATTTATCGCTTTCAAAGCTGGATGTAAATTAGATATTTTATTTGCAAGTTTATTACCAACCATATTAGGTCTATTACCTAAAGGCATAGGATTTTTAGAAGGAATATTGTTATTGTTATTATTATTTAATTTATTATTTTTAATACTTTGATATTTATTATTAAGTAAACTAGATCCAACACCACCAACATTTTTTAAAGCATTTTTAGCAGATGATTTAAAAGAAGATGTAGAAGCTGCTTCTTCATCTACTGGAGTATTATTAATATTTTCTTCTTTCACAATCATCACTTCCTAACTTATGATATTTTATTATTTTTATTATGTTTAAATCTAATAATTAAATAAATAATAATTCCTACTACAATTGCCCCTAAAACAAGTATTAAAATGTTTAAATCACTAACATTTTCCTTATCTTTAATAGTCTTATCTATTTTTATATAAATAGATTTATTTGTATAATTACTATCATCAATATACCAAGTATAAGTATTATCTAAAACTTTATCGGCATTATTTTCTAATACTGGTAATTTTGTCTTAACATTAACAGTAATATTATCTATTTCCTTATCTCCATCTTTATATAAACAACTAACTTGTTTATCAGTATTTATAGTAATATTTTCATCAGTAACATTAACTATTCTTTTATAATAACATCTAGTAAATGCTTCTGATTTATAAAGATCATTATCTAAATAGGTATATTTATAATTAAGTATTATTTTATCATCACTATCTATTCGCTTAAACTCATAATACTCTTCATCTCTAGTATCCATATTATAATAAGCACTTCTTTTAATCTTTTCCATCCTAGCTGCATAATCATTTTCTTTATTTTTATCAAATATAGCATTAATATCTTCTTCCATAGTATCTCTTGTAATAGTAAGATTATATTCAGCACTACAACCTGATAAAAGAAAAAGGCTTATAAATAGAATAAGAAATTTAATTTTTTTCATAAAATCACTATCCTTCTAAAGGAAATATATAACCACTAAAGCTATAATTACCTGTATAATATGGTCCATAACTATCATAAAATTCATCTAAAGTCATAGTTTTATTATTAAAGTTTATACAACTCCAATCATTAGGACAACTATTAGTATTAGTAGCCCATCCTTCTGTAATAGTAACACTATCATTTGTTACTTCTTCTATAAAGGCAACATGACCATAACCTCCACTTTTCTTCCAAGAAATAATAGCCCCTGCCTGCAAGTCATTAATATCATTACTAGTTCTAAAAATACCAGAACTTATTTCAACCCAAACACCAGCATCTCCATATATAGAGAAAAGTTTATCTCCAATATCAGCAGCTTCTTCCGTAGTTATCTTTCCATTTTGCGCAAGTTCTAAAGCTACTTCATAAGCACGAGCTTGCACATACCATACACATTGTCCTCTATTACTACTTTTTCTTGTAAAAGCAACATCAGAAGAAGTAGGAGCAACTGTTCTAATAAGCCATTCACCTGAACCAGTATAACATAAATCTGAACTTACATTAGTTGGAACATCCCATTTATCTAAATCATACATTTCAATAGTATTAATAATAGAAGATGAATAATTAGGATCTGTTGCATAACCTGCACTATGTATTGCCCTAATCTGTTCTGCAAAAGTAGTAGCATCAAATACCCCTGCATTAGGATACCTAGGATTATCTTTTAAAAACAAAGAATGATCATTAACAGAATCTTCAATACTAGGATACTTTCTAAAATTAGCATCAGTAGTATAATAACCACTACTACCATATTCCCCAGTTTCCATATTAATGCATTCTCCAGACCAATTAGAACTACACTTAATACCAAACATATTATTCGCTTGTTGAGTTAAACCAGATTTACCCCAACCACTTTCTATAATAGATTGTGCTAAAGTAACAGAAGCAAAAATACCATTTCTACTAAAATCAGCTTGAGCTATAGGACCCATAGTAGCAATATATTCATCAGTAGTCATATCAAGAAAAATAGATGCTTGAGTATTACCAGTACTAAGACATATATTACCCTTATTTCCTTCATTTTGACCTATAAACTCTAAATAATCTTCTACATATTGATAAACATCATCTGCCATTCTTTTACGTGTAATTTCCTCTAAATGAGAATCAAATTGTTCAAAATAACTAGCCAAACTCTCTTTAACAGCATCTTCTCCTTTAGAAGTATAAGTATAACTACCATCTTCATTCTCCACTTCATCAAGCATTAAATCAGCAACTTCTCTCATCCTAGATTCTGACATATCGCTATATGTAAAACCAGGAACATTTTGTTGCAATATAGTAAAAGTAGAAGTAATAACCAACTCAGAAAAATCTTTATCAGCATCTTTATATTCATTATGAACTTTCTCTAATCTTTCATAATACTCATCAGATCCAGAACTAAAAGCAACAAGCTCTAAATCTTTAGAATCACTAAAATGAAAAAGGCAAGTTAAACTTACAAGTAAAACAGAAAAACTAACACCTATTATAGCAAGTTTAACTTGCCATAATAATTTAAAAGAAGATAGAAATAATAATTTATTTATTTTTCTACTTCTTTTATTATTTCTATCTTTCATACTAAATCACTACCTTTCTAGAATCCTCCAGCTGTTCCAAAAGATTCTAATTCTTCTTGCGTAACAACAACATTTATTCTCATACGTCTATTACCACAAACAAACAAAGCTTCTCCTTGTGAATAACGTTTAATACTATCTTTCTCATTTTCATTTAAATCTATTAGTAATGATAAATCTTCAACCGCTTGTTTTCTAAGACCCATAACAAGATAATATGATGAGTTATCAAATATAGCCTTACCTTGAGTAATAATAGCAGGACTAGAAAAATCACTTGGTTGTTGAGTAATAATTATTGTACCAGTATTATACTTACGAGCACGTCTTTGTACTTGAGCAAGGAAATCTGCTCCTTGTTCATTATTAGTACCTAAAAGTACATGAGCTTCATCTACCATAAGTATTGTATTTACAGAAGAATCTAAGCATAGACCCCAAGCATATTTTAAGATATTAAAGAATAAAGCATTTCTAATATTAGTATCAGAATTCATAAATTCTTTAATATTAAAGACCATAAAATCACTATCAGAAGTTATAGTAGTCTTACCATCAAAATAGAATTTTAATTCTTTAACTAAAGGTCTAATCTTAAGTTCCAAATCTTGAATAATATCTTTTTCACGAGTCTGTTCAGTTAAAGACATAAGTCTTCCTCTGATAGTTGCATATACATCTGAAAAAGTTGGATAATCAGCTGAAGTAAACTTAGAAAAATCAGCATTAAAATCAATTCCAAAACGTTTATATGTATCTTGAACAATCTCACTAAACATATTAAGTACATCTTCACCAATAGATGGATCATAATATTTCATAAAAGCCCTAAGAGATTGTAAAGTACGGGTTAAAACAGTATAACCTAATCCCTTACTAATCTCTTCATCATCAGCATCAATAATGATTTCTAAAGGATTAATAAGACCATATTCTCCACCTTTACCAATATCAATAGTATCTCCCCCAAAAGTTTTAGTCATCTCTTCAAGTTCATTTTCAGGGTCAATCGCTACTATTTGACAACCATTTCTAATATGAGTTCTAAGTAAAAGTTTAGCAGCAGTAGACTTACCACTACCAGAAGTACCAAGAATAATCATATTAGCATTATTTCTATTATTTTCTTTTCTAATTTGATAAAGAAATTGATTAAATAAGATAACTCCTCCAGAAAAATCAACTCCAAGTAATACAGATAAACCTGGATCTTTAATACTATCAAAGATAAAAGGATACATCGCTGCAATAGTAGGAGAAGGAATAGGAGTACCAATTCTCTCTTCTATATCTTGATTAGGGAAGATTGGTAAAATACTTTTTAAGACTTTCTCTTGTTCAAAACGTAAAGATACCGCTCTAAGTTCCATAGCATCTAAATAATTCTTAACATTAACTTTTTTTAATTCAAGTTCTTCTCTTGTATCAGCATTTATCATAATATGCATTTGAAAATCAAAGATACGAGACTGACTAGATGCAAGCATTGATACAAAAGATTCAAGACTCTCAGCATCTTGTCTAATTCTTTCTTTTGCGGTTTGATCATGCTCTTGACGATATTTTTCACGAAGATCAGCAACTTGTCTATTAATCATCTTAGACATAGTACTAAAAGGTACAGGAATATGTTTAATTACTATCTTTATACCACTCATAGAAGTTAAAGTTGACAAATATCCTGGAACGATAAAACGTGGATATGATATAACAGATAGAATAGTTGCATACTTATCACTAATATTAAAATCAACAGGATTAAATTGCAATCCTTTAGGTGCTAATTGACTTTTTATACTTATACTCATACAGGCATCACCGTCCCAAACTCAGTATTAACTCCTCCATTTAAGAAGTTTTCCATAACAATTCTAAGATCATCATTACTAACTTGTGAAGCATTTAAACCACAACTTGCAAGACCATTAATAAGCATTCTAACACGTTTCTGTAGGACATCTTCACTAGTATCTTTAAATAGAATAAAGTACTCAGTATCAACAATATTATTATTAGTAAACATATTACCTTTATCTATGTCTTGTAAAATAAGTTTACGAATCGCAGGACTAGTAGCATCATTATATAATAGTTGCAATTGTGACATATATACTGATATATCAACAGGTCTATCAGCGACAACAAGCCAAAACTCAAAATCAATTGTATTATAAAAGTTTTTTAAACTTATTAAGACATTATCTTGAGCTTGTTGATCTAAGATAAAGATATTACGAGGAGTAATTTTAACTCCAGTAACTCTTTGTTTTCCTTCACAAATAATATAACCATTTTGAATTCCAGTAATTGGCAACCAATCTTCAGTATACTGGCTACTTACTTTCTTTTGGGATATCTTCGACATCTTTAACACACCAACCTTTCCATATATAATTCCTTCTATTGGTAAAGAAATTATAACATTCTATAATTATTGTTAAAATATTATGGTAATTAGGTACAGGAATAACTAGAAAAGCACTAATTAATCCAGGTAAAACAACAATAATAACTTGCCAATTGGAAGACATTGGAAATGTCATCAACATAACAAGAGAAATCAGAACCCCAGTTCCCAGTAATATTAAATCAAAAGGTTTAAATATACCAAGAATAAGTTGTCCACTCTTTGTATTGGCAGGTATTAAATAATTATTCACTATATATCACACTCCTTTTATTAGTTAGTCTTATTTACTTTACGAGCCCTATATCCTTTGCTATTCTTAATATTTCGTGCCTTATTAGGTGCTGTTTTAGCAGCAACTTTAAAGTCATCGGCATCTTTTATATTTCCGTTATCATCACCTAAATCCAAACCATAACTTTTTTTGATCGCCATAGCAGCATCAATATCTTGCTTAGCTTGTGTTGAGAAAGAAGTATCCTTACCATTAACACCACTATTATTTTTATAATTACCAGTCATAACATCATTAATCCATGCTTTTTGAGCATCTTTATATAAACCTTCTGCTATTTTTATAGACTGTGCAGGGGCATTAGATACCTTCAATCTATCAAGATTTTCTTTCAATTCCTTAACAGACATACCACTCATACCATCTATCCATTTACCATCTGCATCGGCTTGAGTGGTAACAGCATCATATTGACTAGCAAAATCATTGTAAGCTTGAATTTTATCATCTAACTTATCTGCAGGAGAAGAACCAGTTAATGTGCTGACTACAGTATCCTTTGTTCTACCCCACCAAGTAGAACCAGCTCTTCTCATCGTATTTCTCTTCATTTGTGCAGTCCTAACAGCACCTGCTTTATTTTTATCAGTGCTCATTAATGCTTTCCCACCAACAAAGGCACCTCCAAGTCCACCAGCAAAACCCGAACCAACTGCCCCTAAAGCACTCTTAAATACTCCACGTCCTTTTTCTCTATTTTCTCCAAAGGATGTCATAGCATTAGTAGCAACCGAACCAACTACTCCTCCTGCCAAAGCAGCAGCTCCTAACATAGTACCAATTCCACTAAATAATTTTCCATCGCCCTTAAGCCCTAACATATCTTGGAAAAACTTAGGAGCTTCTTTCATAAATATTAAAATACCAATATATACAAATATTTTAGCAAGTGCAGAAAGACCATCAGTATTAATTAGTTCTCCGTTTCTTAAAATTATAATTAAATAAATACCAAAATAAATAATTACTAATCTAACAAACAAACTTAAATAAGTAGAGGTTAAAGTCTTTACCCAATTACCAAAAGCACCATCTTTTTCTTGCCCTGGACTAATATATGAAATAATAGGTATAGGAGCAATAAGTCTTAATATGCCAAGTTTAATAGATCTAACTGCAATATCAAGAGTAAATCCTATTACTATAATAGTCATAACAACAGATACTATAAAACCTCCAAGAATAGTATAATCAAAAGCATATACTTCTCCATTAGAATTACAAGTACTATTAATATGATCCATAATGGCACCAGAAGTAACTAAAGGATTATAATATGGTCTAACAATATCAGGGCATGCAGTAGCCTCCTCAAAGTTTTCTTCACTAACTGTATCATATCCCTCATTTAATGTCGGAGTAACAAAAGACTGAGCAACTTGTGATGTTAGAACTTGCCCAACATTTCTCATTCCACCTGTTTCTAACCCATTCCCAGACTCGCCTGTATCTATGCCAAGAATAAGTTGACCTAAAATATTATTTTCAACAATACTTTCTTGTATTTGATATAAAAAGCCAAATAATATACCATTAGATGCAATCTTTTCATTTAAAGGATTTTCATTAGTTGCCTCTTCAGGTATAGTTATAGGTACAATAACAGAAAGTAAAATTAACATAACTGCAACTCTTCTAACAAGAGATGCTGCCCCACTTTGTTTATCTTTATACATATCAGGATTAACAATTATTTGTAAAAGTGTTATGGAAAGTCTAAAAACCATAAACACTCCTAAAATTAACTGAATTCTCTCAAAAAATGTATTAAAGACTTCTCCTTGAAAAAGTTCAGCACTCGCAATAGAGAAAAATATGTTAAAAATCCCCCCTAAAAAGAAATAACCAAGATTATCTAAAGCCGTAAAAATACCCCTTAAAAAATCACCAATAAAACCAGGATTACTTAACATTTTATCACTTCACTTTCAAAAGTTTTATTATAATTTATTGTAGCAAAAATAATTATATATATCAAATACTTAACCAATAGTTTCTACAGAAATATTAATAAATGACAATAGTAATTGTACTAAAGTAGGAACTAAAAATAAACCTATCGCAGCGACTAAACGAATAACAAGCTTATTTTGAGCTTCTTTCATTGCTTTTTCATCAGTACCTACTACTGCTCTAACAAAATCTACAGCACTTAACAATACTACTAAAATAGGACCTATTATTTTAATATAATTTAAAATAGTATTAAGTATATTACCAAAAGACCCAGGAGTATCTAAATCAAATATATCACTAAATTTAACATCTTTATTAAAATCTTCAGGTGTTACATCTTC
>CALVVC010000013.1 GCA_944363755.1 uncultured Bacilli bacterium | reverse complement strand
GCAAGCAACATTAAAGTTATTAATTCTAGTAAAGTAAAATATCCAAATGCACTGATTGCACCTAAAATCTTACCAAAGATTGGAAATCCAAATAACTCAAACTCTGTAACAGCAGTAGTTACATCATCAAATAAAGTTATACCAAAAGCACTATTCCAAGGAATAAAGCCTAAAATCATAACTATTATAATTAAATCTAAGATTAAAACTAATGGCCATATTTTAACTTTACGTTTGTTATCTTTATCTTTTAAACCTTTAATTTCATCTGGAATAAGTTCATTCTTATCATCACACTTTTTAGTACTATCTTTCTTACCAAATTTTAATGTAAATAAAGCAAGTAATACTACACCTAAGACTAAAAGAACAATTTTAGCCCAAATCAAATCTGTAAGTTCTACTGATAAATATTGTTGTAATACTTGAGTTGTATTATAAGAAAATGTTGTTCCCATTAAACCTACTGCCACACTACCTGCAGTAATAGCAGTCGCTGCTACTTTATTATATCCCATCATAAGTACTAATGATATAACAAATGGGAATAACATTAACAATGCTAATTGTAGTCCTGCAAATGAAGTTAAAAATGCAAATAAAGCCATAATAATAACAAAACATACCACTTCTTTACCTTTAAACTTCTTAACTAAACTATCTAGCATTCTTCTATATGCTCCTGTTTTATATAAAACTCCATAGAAACCACCAACAACTAATACAAATAGAGCAACATAACCAAAATAACCAAGGACAGTTGATTGATATGATAAAATATCAAATAAACCAACTTGATATCTACCAAGCTCTGTATACTCAGTTTGATAAGTTGCACAAGGTAAAATCCATGTTAACAAAGCAAATAAAAGTAATGTTATAATAACTACTTTAAGTGTATTATACTTTTTCATATATCTCTCTCCTTCCAACTATAATTATACGAATAATTCCTTTAGTTTACAAGCTTTTGGCAGTTTTTTTTGTGAAACTTTTGTGAATTTTATAATTTATCAAAAAAAGCTCTAAATAACTTCTTAGAATAAAAATCATCTAAACAAGACTCAGGATGCCACTGCACTCCAATTATAAAGGTTTTATTTTTAAGTTCTACCCCTTCTATAAGCCCATCACTACTCCTAGCACAAATTAAATTATTAGCAATTTCAGGTATATGATAACTATGTCTAGAATTAACTAATATTTTTTCTTTACCTATAATAGAATAAAGCATACTTTCTTTATAAATTGTAATAGAATGGACATAAGTCTGATTAGGCTTAAAATGATTAATAAGTGTATTATTTTTAATAGTATTATCATAACCTATTTTTGTATTTCCACATAACACTTTACTTAAAGCCTGCATTCCTAAACATATAGCAAGTAATGGTTTATCACTCTTAATAGCATACTTTATAACTATTTCATCAAGACAATACCAAGTATCTCCTCCTGGTAATATAAACCCATCACAGTTTTTTAGAATTCTCTTTAAATCTTTAATTTCTTCTTCACTATAATTTTTTTTACAAGACATAAAATCTTTATCAATAGGTAATATTAATAAAGGAATACCCCCAAATTTAGTAACAGCAAGTCTAACTTCTTCTACACATATAATATTAGTTTCTCCATTATATAACCTTCCTACAATACCAATAATAGGTTTAATAAACACCACCTCAAAATAAGTTATGAAAAAAGATAAGAATATTTAACTCTTATCTTAATTTTTATTATTAATAATTACTACTTATCTATAGGTTTCATTGTAGGAAATAGTATTACATCACGAATACTTTCTTGCTCCGTAAATAACATAACAAGTCTATCTATTCCATAACCAATTCCTCCAGCAGGAGGCATACCGTACTCTAATGCTTCAATAAAGTCCATATCTATATCATTCGCTTCTTGATTGCCTAAGTCTTTTTCTTTTAATTGTTCCATAAATCTATCTAATTGATCATCTGGATCATTAAGTTCTGTATAAGCATTAGCCATCTCTCTACCTGCAATAAATAATTCAAATCTATCAACAAATCTAGAATCATCTTTATTTTTCTTTGTAAGTGGAGAAATTTCAACTGGATGTCCATATAAGAATGTTGGTTGAATTAATGTCTCTTCTACATACTTCTCAAAGAAAAGATTAATGATATGACCAACTGTTTTCTCATGTTCTGCTACTTCAATATTATGTTCATGAGCAAGCTCTAAAGCTTCATCTACAGAGATTTCTTTCTTAAAATCAATACCAGTTACTTCTTTTATAGCCTCAACCATACTAATTCTCTTCCATGGCCCTTTTAAACTAATATCTTGATTATTCCAATGATAATCCATCTTACCAACAACATTCTCTGCTATATTAACAAACATCTTCTCAGTTAAATCCATCATACCCTCTAAATCAGAATATGCTTGATATACTTCCAACATAGTAAACTCAGGATTATGTCTTGTATCCATACCTTCATTTCTAAAGACACGTCCTATTTCATAAACAGATTCCATACCTCCAACTAAAAGTCTTTTCAAAGGAAGTTCTAAAGCAATTCTAAGATACATATCAAGGTCTTGACTATTATGATGAGTAATAAAAGGACGAGCTGATGCTCCTGTTAATAAAGTTGATAAAACAGGTGTTTCTACTTCAACAAATCCTCTATTATCCAAAAAGTTTTGAATAGAACGAATAATCTTTGGTCTTAAGAAAGCTACACGCCTAGCATTATCATTCATCATTAAATCAACATAACGTCTTCTATATCTTTCCTCAACATCAGTAAGTCCATGAAACTTTTCAGGAAGTGGTCTTAAAGCCTTTACTAAAGGAGTATACTCTAAACACTTAATAGTAACTTCCCCTGTTCTAGTTTTCATAACCTTACCATAAACACCAACAATATCTCCAATATCAGCACTTTTAAACAATGTATAGATATCTTCTCCTACATCATTAATAGATATGTATACTTGAATTGACCCACTCTTATCTTTAATAGAGAAAAATGATGCTTTACCCATCTTTCTAATAAACATAATTCTCCCTGCTACTTTAACAGTATCAGTCATATTTTCAAAAGCATCATGGTCTACACTTTCGTATTTTTCTTTAACATCATTAGCATAATCACTTCTATCAAATCTACTACCAAAAGGATCATACCCAAGTTCTCTTAACTTAAGAGCTTTATCTCTTCTAACTAATTCTTGTTCTGTTAATTTCCGCTCGTACATAAAACATCCTCCTTCACTGTATCAGCTTGCACTACTTCAGTCTTAGCAGCTAAATCATGTAATCCTCTAGCATTTCTAGTAAATGCAATCATTATTAAACTAATAATAAGTACTAAATACTGAATTACACTAACAAGACTACTAGCACTTAAAAATATATTTTTACTTAAAAATAATACAAAAATGACATTAACAATATTAACTAAAATACTATTATTAACCATTCCCCTAATAAGTAAATCATTCATAGATAAATCACTTTCATCTATCTTTTTAATTTTAATCTTCATTAACTTCTTTCCAAGAGTCTGCCCATTATTATAACATGGATAAACAACATAGTAAAGTAGACTTATAACAATAGTAACAATAGAAACAATAACTGTCTGTTTAGATATATCATAACTTAAATCTACCATCTGATTAACATATTCTTCCATAGAAACAGTTCCTTCAACATAACCTTCTAAAACCTTATTTTGTTCTTCATATAGCTTAGTAGCCGTATCATTAACAGGTACAAACACTGTAATAAAAGAAGTTATAACACTAATTAGTACTAAATCTATTAAAAATGCAAGTATTCTCTGACTAAACATTGCTTTAATATCATGATTTTTCTTAACTTTATTTTCTTTCTTTATTTTTTCTTCTTCATCTTTAATTTTATCATAAACATTCTTCTTCATAAACTTCCTCCTTAAATTTCTCTAACACTTGTAGTATATCACAAAGTTTAGTCATTTTATAAACTTTATTTTTAATATCATTACTACCTTTAATACCTTTTAAATACCATCCTACATGACTTCTTATTTCAAGCACCGCTTGTTTTTCACTTTTTAAATTACTTAACATCTCTAAATGTTTTATACACATATCTATTCTATCTTTAGTATTAGGCAAAGTATAAGGTTTTCCTTCTAAATATAAAACAGTATTTCTAATAAGCCATGGATTACCTAAAGCACCTCTACCTATCATAACTGCATCACAACCTGTAAAATCTAACATCTCCTTAGCTTTCTCTGGACTAGTAACATCACCATTACCAATTACTGGAATATTAACACTATTCTTGACATCACGGATTATGTTCCAATCAGCTTTACCAGAATAACCTTGACTTCTAGTTCTTCCATGAATACAAATTGCACTAGCCCCTGCTTCTTCACAAATTTTAGCAATTTCTACAGCATTTATATGATTAGCATCCCATCCACTACGTATTTTAACTGTAACAGGACATTTAACAGCATTAACGACAGCCTTAACTATCTCTTTTACTTTACTAGGATCTTTAAGTAAAGCACTACCTGCCTGTGCTCTTAAAGCCACTTTAGGAACAGGACAGCCCATATTAATATCAATAATATCAGGTCTCATTTCTTTCTCTATATATTTAGCAGCCTCTACAAAACTATCTACATCACTACCAAATATTTGTTGTACTATAGGTCTTTCAGCTTCTTCCATATAAAGCATATCAATAGTCTTTTTATTATCGTAGCATATTGCCTTATCACTAACCATCTCTGCATAGATAAGACCACAGCCCATCTCTTTAACTATCTTCCGATATGCACTATTACAAATACCTGCCATAGGAGCAAGAACAACTCTATTTTCTATTTCAATATTACCTATTTTCCACATAAAATCACCTAACACTTGCAAAATATAAACTTTTATGTTACTATGAATATGTAAAAGAAATTTACATAAACTATTAAGGGAACATTCAACCTTTCCTTGTTGAATGTCTACCCCCAAATATTATTGTGAGAAGACATTTAATTCATTAGATGAATTAAGTGTCATTTTTTTATTACTATTATCAATACGATAACTAGAGATAAAATGATAGAAATATGCTTAAGTACTTTTAATACAAAGATGCGTCTATTCATATCTATCAAACCTCCTTTCAAGGAGGTAGACACTCAACGATTGACGTTCCCTTAGACATATTATATACAAAAAGCACTTTTAATACAAGTGCTTTTTTACAAATTAGATACTATTTACATTATTAAAATAATATAATATTATTTATCTCCTCTTACTTTTCTTTTAATAAATCTCTAATTTCTTCAAGCAACACAATATGTTCATCTCTCTTTTTAACTTCTTCCTTGTGCTCTATTTTTAACTTCTTATCAGCTTTTTCTCTTAGTGTAGTAATAATTTTAATCATAACAAAAATACAAAATGCAATAATTAAAAAGTCAAAAACACTTTGTATAAATGCTCCATACATAATAGAGGCATCCCCTATTTTAATAGATAAACTACTAAAATCAAGTCCTCCCAAAACAACTCCAATCAAAGGCATAAATATATCATTTACTAAACTACTAACTATTTTAGAAAAAGCACTACCAATAATAACACCAATAGCCATATCTAAAATAGCCCCTCTACTAATAAATTTTTTAAACTCTCCTATTTCTTTTCCAACAACTTTTTTAGCTTTCATTCTTTTACTCCTCTTATTATATTTAATTATATAAATACTCACATAAACCATGAATATTTGTATATATAATACAGAAAAAAGAACTATTTTTCAAGTTCTTTTATAAGTTCAGACTTATTCATCTTAGAATATCCCTTAACACCTTTTTCTTTAGCAAGTTCCCTTAACTTAGTTAAACTCATATCTTCATAAGTAGTTTTCTCATCTTCTACTGGCATTTCCCCATGTTCAACTAAATAATCAATCTGTTCTTTAGTTAATGTCTCATACTCTAATAATGTCTTAGCAAGTAAATCAAGCAAATCTCTATTATCTTTAATTATCTTAGTCGCTTCATCATAACACTTATCAATAATTTTTCTCATTTCTTGATCTATTTCATGAGCAACTTCATTAGAGAAGTTACGACTCTTAGCATAATCTCTTCCTAAGAAAGCACTACCTTCTCTTTGTTCTAATTGCATAGGTCCTAAATCACTCATACCATACTCAGTAACCATCGCTCTTGCAATTTTAGTAGCTTTCTCAAAGTCATTTTCAGCACCTGTTGTTACTTCACCAAAAACAACTTCCTCAGCTACACGTCCTGCAAGTAATCCTGTAATTTCTTCAAGTAAATCAGTCTTAGTCTTACAAATCTTCTCTTCACTAGGAATCATCATATTATATCCACCAGCAGATCCACGTGGAATAATAGTAACTTTCTGTACATCATTAGCACCTTTTAATTTAATACCAATAACAGCATGACCAGACTCGTGATATGCAACTAACTTACGATCAGCTTCACTTCTTTGCCTACTAGATTTAGCAGGTCCCATTAATACTCTATCACTAGCTTCATCAATCTCGCTCATAGTAATAGCATCTTTATTACGTCTAACAGCAAGTAAAGCCGCTTCATTAAGTAAATTTTCAAGGTCTGCTCCAGAATAACCTGGAGTTCTCTTAGCAAGAGCAGGAATATTAATAGAAGGTGCCAATACTTTATTTCTAGCATGAACTCTAAGGATTTCTTCACGTCCCTTTACATCAGGCAAATTAACAGTAACTTGTCTATCAAATCTACCTGGACGAAGAAGAGCAGGATCTAATACATCAGGTCTATTAGTAGCAGCAATAATAATGATACCTTCATTTTCCCCAAAACCATCCATTTCAGTAAGTAATTGGTTTAATGTTTGTTCTCTCTCATCATGTCCACCACCAATACCTGTACCTCTTTGTCTACCTACAGCATCAATCTCATCTATAAATATTAAACAAGGAGCAGTTCTTTTCGCTTGTTGGAACATATCACGAACACGGCTTGCACCAACACCTACAAACAACTCAACAAAATCAGACCCACTAATATAATAAAATGGAACATTCGCTTCTCCTGCTACTGCACGAGCTAAAAGTGTTTTACCAGTTCCAGGAGGCCCATATAAAAGTACACCTTTAGGAATTCTTGCACCTAATTTTTGAAACTTCTTAGGATTTTTTAAAAAGTCTATTAACTCTTTAACTTCTTCTTTCTCTTCATTAAGACCAGCCACATCTTTAAAAGTAACTTTATTTTTATCACTAGAAAGCTTAGCTTTACTCTTTCCAAAGTCAAATGAATTCTTACCTCCACCCATTTGTTTAGTTAAAAACCAAAAACAAATAAAGGCAAGTATAGCAATAGGTAAGACATTAACTATTACAAGTAAAATTGTACTAGACTCAGGATCAGCTACACTAGTAAATTCAAAATCATCAACATCACTCGCTTCCACTAACTTTTTCATTACTTGATCAGATAGTGGAACCCTAACAAAGAAACTCTCATTTTCCTTATAATTATCTAACTTACCAGTAATCTCATAAATCTGAGCCCTTTCACGAGGAGTTACAGTAATCTCACTTATTTCTTTATCTTCTAAATTACTCATAAACTCATCATAAGATAATACATTAACTTTTTGATTAGCAACACTAACAAAGTATATAACTCCAAGCATTACAAGAAGTAAAAAAACATAAGGTAGTAGCCCTTTTTTAACAACTTTTTTATTTACATTCATGAAAAAATCTCTCCTTTTTTTATTCATATCTCAGTATTATATCATAAAATTCATTATTAGTCTTATCAAATTTAGATTTTTTTAATCCAGGAACAAAAACAATATGTCCTAAACTATCAACAACAATAGGCCACAAATCTCTATCATTAATAGGAATCTTACTATCTATAAAAATATCCTTAATTTTTTTATGACCTCCACCTTTAATAGCCATAATATCCCCAAATCTTCTAGTTCTAACAATTAAAGGTAAAGCAACCTCTTTACTAGAAAGTTTTATAATATTATTACTATTACCTTTAACAGAATTTAATAATTCTAACTTATGTCCATTAGGAAGTATTACTTCCTTACTAACTTCAATTTCATAACTACTAAGTAAATTAGGATTCCTTCTAATAAATAAAGTATTATAATTCTTAACAACTTCAACATCATTAGGAAGATTAACAATAGCATTACTCTTCTTACTATTAATAAGGCCATCTATTAAATCCATATGTTTATCATTAATTAATATTAAATCATCTTGATAAAAACTAGATATAAATCTTTCCAAAATAATTCTCTTTAAAAATTTATTAATCTCTAAGTACTTATCTATATATAACTTATTATCTTTAATAACTTTACTAATGGCCTTACTAGCTTCTTCTTCTATAAATAAATCTGCTTGACTTAACACATTACTAAACTTTAAATATTTCTTATGAATATTCTTATCTTCATTTTTTAAGAAAGGTAAAATTACTTTACGATATCTATTTCTTGTATAAACATCACTAAAATTACTTTTATCAACAGCATAAGGAACTCTATTTCTATGACAATAATCTAAAAGTTCTTCTTTAGTTAACCCTATAAAAGGCCGATAAATGCAATAACCATCCATTAAAACTAACTTTTTAAAGCCACTATATCCTCTTAAAGTAGACCCCCTTGTAATCCTCATAAGAATTGTTTCCATCAAATCATCACCATGATGAGCAGTTAAAAGGTATTTAGCATTATATTTTTTAACAATTTCATCAAAGAACTGATATCTAATATTTCTCGCTTCATTATGAAAATTATCATCACCATATTTATCTATTTTCATATATTCAAAAAAGACTTTATTATCTTTACAATACTTTTCTAATTCTATCTTTTCTTTAGTACTCTCACTTCTTTTATCATGATTAACATGAGCACAGACTAATACAACATTATGATTATCTCTATACTCTAAAAGACTCTTAAATAAAGCCATAGAATCAGGTCCATAACTACAAGCAAAGACTAAAACATCTCCTTCTTTTACTTTAATATCTTTATATAAACTCTCAACATTCATTACTTACTATCACTTTCCTCTTCATCATCTAAAGGTATTTTAAGGATTAATTCCCCATCTTTAGAATAATAATACTTCTCTCTAGCATATCTTGCTATATAATCAGAATCTTGAAGCTTATTAACATCAGATGTTAATTCCTCTTCTTTATCTTTTAAAGATGCTAACTCTTTTTTTAATTCTCCTTTTTCTTGATATTTACTATATATCATAGTCCAATATTTAAAAATTGTAAACGTAGTAAAAATAATAACAGCAAAAGAAATACAAAGTAATAGTACTGGACCTAACTTTTTCATTTTTCTTCTCTTAGCCATTAAAATTTCACCTACTTTCCTAAGATATATTATAAAACTATAAAAAAACTAGTTCAATATTAACTAGTCATTATTTACACTTTTAGTCATTTTTTAAGGCTTTTTCTTAGTTTCAGGAACTTTAAAAAGCTTTCTTAATCTTTTCGTAATATTAAAGAATGTAAAAAATCCTAAGCAAATAAACAAATAAAAATAAGGATGAATAATAGCATTATTTATCTTTCTCATAATAAGAAAATAAATAAGCACTAAATCAAAAATAAATATAGTATTAAATATAATCTTAACAATTCTATTTTTATAAAATAAAATATTATAATTAAGATTATATAAAAAGGATAAGAGCACACCATATATAAAAGAAAAAACTAAAGCAGTTACTTGTAGAACTAAATTCATTATCTAAAAAGTCTATTAAAGATGCTAGTTACTTCTTTATCTTTCTTAGTATTATTATCATCCATATAAGAAAAGCCTTTTATAAGACCTTTAATAGATACATTACCAGCTAATGTATCTAACTTAACAAGCTCTAAATCTTCTCCTTTAACAGCTAAATACCCCATAACTGTCTCTAGCAAAAATTCTTCACTATCAAAATTTTCTATTTTTTTAACCCCTGTAATAAGTAAATTTTTTCTTTCAGTAATTGTAATACTATGATTATAGTTATTAATAATTGTTTCCTTGCTTTCCATATCATCACCTATTAAATGATATGCAAAAAACAAAAAAAGAAGAACTAATCTTCTTTTGAATCTTCATCTTTAATGTTATTATATGCTTCAATAATCTTATCTTGAAACATCGCTCTAACTTCTGGATTAATAGGATGAGCAATATCTCTATAACCACCAGCACTAGTCTTTCTACTAGGCATAGCAATAAAAAGCCCATTATCACCATCTATAATTCTAATATCATGAACAGCAAAAGAATCATCAAGCAAAACAGATGCTATACCTTTCATACGACTACCTTCTTTTTCAATTTTACGTACATTTACAGATGTAATTTTCATATGTAACCTCCTAATACTAAGTCTTATAAGTCAATTCTATACCAGTTAACTAACTTTTGCAAGATATTTTTAAAACATTGTCAATTACTTTACTAAATATTAAATGAATTACCCTTATCTTTATACGTATTAACTATTTGTTCTGGTGTTAATAAAAGACCCATTTCTTTTTCCTTTTCTAATTGCTCATTATATGAATCTACTAACTTTTTATAATTTTCTAAGCCATAATTTCTAATAGCAACAGTTAAAGATTTTATAAATTCAATAGAATCCATATAATCAGGAACAAAAGATTTAAGAGCAGAACATCCCATATTAGAAAGCAAATAATTATAAAAATTTACCAAATAATAATTAGTAACAATTAGAGAATTATCATATTCACTTGCAACAGAAGAAAGCCTAGCCATATCATCATTATTCTTTGTTAGCAAATCATAATACAAAACTTGAGGAATATCATAAGAAATTGCTATTTCATTAATTACTCTTTTAGTATCTTCACTAGTTTCTGAAGGAAAAAAACCACCAGCACTTCTTGTTAAAGATAATTTTTCATAATGAAATCTATCACTATTAGTAAGAGTTTCTTTTACTGCCTCCTCTAAACTTCCATTAACTATTTTCACAGTAAAGTTAAGATTACATAACCTACTTTTATCAAAATCACTTAAAGAATTATAAAAATCTTTTTTAATAAGCAAAACACCACTTGAAGAAATAATAACTTTTCCTTTAATAGCAGTATCAGTAGGCATCAAAGAAACAACATCAGAAATATGCTCTTTTAAACCATCAACAATTACACAATTCTTATTACTAAACGTATTATTCATATCATCAGGAACTAAACCATTTAAAGAAAATAAAACCACTGAATTATATGAAGAAATATATGGTAAATAACTATCTAAAATTTCTTTTCTTTTTGTTTGATACTCTTCATCATTAATTTTAGTAAAATCATATGATTCAAGTATACCTTGTTCAGTTAACAAATCACTAATCATAAAACTAATCTGCATTCCATTTGGTTTAACTAAATATGGAACTTCACTAATAGGATTAATAACCCCATCAAATGGAATAATATTAGTCGCTCTAACTAATGCAATATTATCTATATTCAACTAAACTACCTCCTTCATACTAACTATTTAACTATCTCTAAACTAGAAGTAATTAAATCACTATAAGAAAAAGATTTAATATTATTATCTCTTAATTTAATAACAAATATCGCTTGATATGTTTCAATTATTTCTCCCTCAAACTCTTGTTTTTGGTTTCTACTACCATTAAATTTAAAATGCAGAATCTCTCCCTCCTTAGATTTTACTTCATCTCTTACTTTATCAACATTCATCTAGGATACCCCACATACATAACTCCATTAGTAATAATACCGCCCATTCCCTTACTACCATAATGTGTTTTAGAAAGTAAACTTATCAAATCAATCTCTTTATTTTTAGGAGATAAAGCCACAGTACTAGCAATAATAGCAGGATCAAGTGCATGAATATTAATGCGCTTAGGACTAGAAGCAAAATTAGCACCTGCTTTAATTAAATCTTCATAAGAAGACTGACAAGCTCCTGCAATTATAATAAGTTTATCTTGATTTCTTTCATACTCTCTAGCTTTCATAGTTGCCTTAACAAAATTAAGAGAATTCTGATAATTAGTTAAATCACTCTTATCTTTATTTTTTTTAAAAGAATCATGTCCAGTAATAACTAAAATGTCAGGATTATACTTTTCTAAACAAGAAGTAATCTCTAAAGGAAAATCATCCTCATCTATATTAACCCCATAAGCTTCTAAATGCATATCTTTATAAAAATCTATACATCGTTTTAAATAGTCTTTATCCCCATCAATATGCAAAATCTTTCCAGGTAAATAAAAGTATTCACTTCTATCTAAATTAAGCATATCTTTAATCATTTTAGCATCATTTCTATCTTTATTAGTATCATTTCCTAAACTAGCTTTCTCTAAATCATCAAGACAACTATCAGCATAGAGCCTAACATCAACACCTTTTAAGTATGCTATATCATCTTTAATTAAAGTAATAACAAACAAAATATCATTATTATAAGATTTTCTAGTAACAAAGTCTTTAACCTTAAACATATAATTCACCCATTTAATTATATGTAAAAAAGTTATATTTATGCTCTAGATAAAGTATTAGCAATATCTACAAATATTTTATAATCTAATGCTTCTGCTCTTACATTCAAATCATAATCATATTTACATAAAATTGATTCGACTAATTCTAAATTATATTTCTTTAAATTATTTCTTAAAGTCTTTCTCCTAAACTGAAAACTATCATGAACAAGTCTTATAAATAATTCTTTATTATTAACTTTCTCTAACTTTTCTTTTCTTCTAAAAGACACTACAACACTATCAACATTAGGTCTAGGATAAAATTGATTCCTATCAACAATAAATTCTTTTTTTACATCAAAGAAATAATTAAGAATAACAGTAAGTGCACCATAATCTTTACTAGATACACTACTACAAAACCTATCTCCTACTTCTTTTTGAACCATCATAACAATTTTTTCAAAACATAGATTACTATCTATTAATTTAAAAAGTATAGGGGTAGTTATATAATAAGGAACATTACTAACAAAATAAAGATTCAAATAATTATATTTACATACATCATTAACAATATCTGCTTTAAGAAAGTCAGTAAATAATATTTTGATATTATCATAATTATTAAGTCTACCAACCAAAACATCTTCTAAACTATTATCAATTTCATAAGCTAGTATATTACTATCTTTATATAAACTGGCTAAAGCAATAGTTAAATTACCACTACCAGGACCAACTTCTATAATTAAAGAATTAGGTTTAATATCTGCAACACGAGCTATTTTATCTATAATTGCTTTATTCTGTAAAAAATTTTGTCCATATTTCTTTTTAAACTTAAACTCTTCCATAAAATACACCCTCACATCTAAATTTTAACAAAAAAAAGATAAATAAGTAAAGAAAAAAACCTAAGCATTTTTTAACTTCTTAGGTTTTTCCTCTTTTTTAAACATGAAAAGTACATTGGCAATAGATAATCCATACAACATTATTTTTATATAAGCAATAAAATTATCAAAAAAGTTAAAATCAACTCCATAACCATATTTAGCATTAAGAACCATATTAGTATCCATAATAGATCTCAAAGATACACATACAATTGTCGATAAAACTAAACAACAGGTTAAATTGTAAAATACATTACCATTAACAAAAGATTGTCTAAAAAACATATTAATTATAAATAAAATTAATAAAACAGCAAAAGGTATAAACTCAGGTAAAACAGACATAATATCTTTTTCAAGTCTTACATTCATCCTTATTAAAATAAATAAAGTTAAAGCAAAAGCAGCAATTAATAATATATATTTTAAAACATAGAACAATCCATTAAATATTTTTTTCATTATCTAACCTCCTAACACAATACCTTTATACCAATTTGACACTTCAACAAGCAAATTAAGAGAATTCTGATAACTATTCATTGTATCAGTATAACTATCCTCTATTAAATTAAAGAAATTTGTTTTATTAGTATCAGTACTAAAATAATAATGATCTGAATTCTCAACATTACTTTGAACATAATTAATAGAATCAAGCAAAGTCTCTAAATTAAGTTCTACATAAGGCTTTATAATATTAAAATTAGGCAAAAGTGCTACTGTATCAGTATTAAATAATGATTTTACCTGCATAACCAAACAATCATTTAAAATTTTATTTTTAAAATCAACAGTAAAGTTATAACTATCATTAATACCAATCTCATCAAGTTCGAAATACTTCATCATATCTTCACTTTCAATTATTTCAAGACAATCTTCTAATTTTAACTTTATAGTATTAAGTCCATATATATTTAAAGACCCTTTATAAGTAGATTGATCATAAACATTAATATTATTTTTTATAATATTAACCTTTTCTTCAACACTAGCTTTATTAGTATCATTATAAGTGCTAATATCATAAGTTTCAGATAACTCTTGCATATGATAAAAATTAATAAAAAGTAAAAAGAAAGCAAGACCAAAAATCAAACCTGTAATTGTATATGCAAAAGTATTAGCATATTCTAAAAGAGCTTCTTTCATTTATTTAACCTCCTCCATCTGTATATTAACATCAAAATGATAGTATTTATTTTGCCAAGAAGTATCCTGCTTAGACTCAGCTACATAAATACGCAATTGATAATTATTTACTGAAGATGCTGCAATATTTCTTGTATCTATTATATTATTCTTAATATCACTTAAATTTCCAACTTTAATAACATTACCATTTAAAGATAATTGATATCTTAACTGATTTCTTGAAAGTAATTCCTTACTACTATAATTTATATCATCACTAATAATACTATCTTCTAATAAAACATTATAAATTGCAGCGCTATTACCATTATTTTCAACCTTAAACTCATAAGGAGCAATAGATTTAGCAGTCAAATCATCTAAAGGAATTAACCCACTCTCATCTATTACATTGTTATCATCAAGTTGAACTTTAATAGAACCAACAGTATCTTGGGCATTAGAATTATCACTATAAAAGAACCTATACCACAATATTGATGTCGCAAAAATAAAAGCAAACAAAGCAACTCCTGCCATAAGTAATAAAATTATTTTTTTCATTTTTTAAACCTTCCTTCTTTTTTCTTTTTCTTATTATCATCTTTTTTAATAACTTCTTTCTTGTCTTTATCATTATTACTTCTCAAAGTTTTAACCAACTTATAAATATCATAACCTATAATCATAATAGCAGGAACAATAATAATTGCAACCCATCCTAAAATTGAACTTAAATAATATTGAATATAACCTATCTTAGGAATTCTAAATAATACTCTACCATATATTTCATCAAAACTAATTCTCGATGAATCTTGAGTATTATTATTATCACCTTTTGTTGTATATAAATATTCCCCATTAGTAGTTTTTTCTATATCTATAATTCTATGAGTAACTAATACTCCAGAATATCTATAATCAGTAGAATTAAAAGTTATTATATCATCTTTTTTTAAATCCTCTGGATTATTAACACGCATTGTAACAACAACATCAAGTACATTAATAGATGGTACCATCGAAGGACTAACTATTGTATATGCAGAAAACAAATCTTTTGCATTTTTTCCTGATTTTAAATTGTACTGTTTATCTATAAAGTTAATAACAAATACTAAGAAAACAATTATCATTATCAAACATAAAGAATACATTAAAACTGTAGCAATAAAATGTAATGCGTTTCTAAGTTTTATTAACCACTCTTTATTATTTTTTTTCATCAAGTTATCACCCACTTATTATTCCAAAGTATATATTAATGCCACTAAAAAAGAAAAAGAATTATTCTGATAAATCAATTTTCGCTTTTATAGATACCCTAACCCCAAA
>CALVVC010000012.1 GCA_944363755.1 uncultured Bacilli bacterium | reverse complement strand
TAAGCTTTAGGAACAGAAGAAAAAGAAGATGCAATACAATGTTCAATATGAGCCTCCATAGAAGATTTACAAAGAGAATTTTTCATGTTAATAATACCTTTCCAATGCTTTAAAATATAGTTTTTATATTCAGTTATTTTTTGTTTTCTACTATCACTAGTCTTACTTTCAATTAATTTATCCATCTCTTTTATAAACTCTTCTTTGTCTTCTTTCTCATAAATAATATTAGCAATAGTTAATCTTAATTCTTTATCAGTAGTAGATCGATTTATTTTCTGTTTTACGTGGAACTCGCAAGTATTAATAGTAACTTTATTATTAGAATATAATTTTAATTCAGATGCTCCTGATAATATCCAAGAACCAGCATCACTTAATAAATTTATGGTATTTAGTTCTTCAAAATTATAAATCATATGAATCTCATCCATAAATTCTTTCCAAGGCTTATCTGATGAAGTAATGAATATATGTCTTCCAGTTAATCTACTACGTTTACCTTTTCTTTTAATACCAGTAAATGTAACAAAGCATTTACTCATAATCCACTTTTTCTTATTAGGGTTATTCTTGTCTTGCTTATGAATCCACTTTTCATCTACCATAACATATAAAGTTTTATTAGTTTCTATTTCTTTATAATTTACTTTTCTAATTTTTGTATCTTGTTTAAATTTATAAATAGTTTGTTTAGGGATATAATTTGATAATTGATTTTTTAAATTTAATATATTTAATGGAGAATATTTACTTGTATGATTAGGATTAGTAACAACAGAGTCTTGAACAAGAATGGCTCTTACAATAGGATCATAATTTTTATAAGCTTCAAGACCTAGTACATCATCAACATAAAAATAATATTCACCAGTTAGTTTATTTATATATAAAGTTCTATAAAAAGTAATAGTACCAAATATAGTAATAATAGTTCTTTTAACATTAGATTTATTAATATAATAATTTTCTTTTCTTTTTTTAGAATTTTTAAAAGTCTTATCTATATTTTCAAAGAGTAAAGAAAAGAATAGACCACTAGCTTCATTCATAATATTTTGAAATTCTATAAACATATTTACATATCTATTTTTACTAGTATCAATAGAAAAGCTATTTAATATTTTTTCTAGTTTATTCTTTAAATCAGAAATTATTTGATTAATTATAAAATTTTCTGTACTAATATCTAAAATTTGTGGTAACATATACATATGAAAGAACTCCTTTATTTTATTGATTTTTATATTATTTATAGGTATATTATACCATGAGTTCTTTCATCTTTTTTATTTTCCGATAAATTTAGACTCCGTCTAATGTATAGATGACTTGAAAAAAGTTTACTTTTATGATATTATTAGTATGTAAGCAAGAAAACTTGCATAAAATAAAAAAGAGGAACATTTAATTCTGCAAGTGAATGTCGCCTCTAAAAATTTAGGGTTGACACTCAATCAGAGATGAGAGAGTGTCATATTTTTATTGCTATTACCAATAAGGTAAGGAGTAATAAAATGATAGCAATAAGACGAAGGACTTTTATTATAAAAGTTCTTTTCTTCATTTCTATCCCTCCTTTCTTTCTCAAGATTGGAGGACGACACTCACATCAAATGTTCCTGTTAGAATTATATAATAAATATATTCATAAAACAAGAGAACAAGAAATGTTTTTGATAAAATTTCAAGAGTGTATGTTATAGTTTAAATAGTGATTGCTTCTTGTATTAAATTATCGATAAGTTGTAGATAACTTCCTCAACGGCACCACATTGATATCTATTCGAACTAGTAATAGTTCGTTTTTATATGTTTTAAGAGTTTGAAAAAGTATTTTAATCTAAGAAATATAAATTGATATAATTTATTATATTTAATACATTTAAATTGAATATTATTTGTAAATAATCAAATGGCAATAGATTATAGAAAAACATGAGTTTGATGTATTAAAAATCTAAAAATAGCAAACTTAAAGCAATGATTTTGTGAAATGATTTAATACTATTTAGCATCTTTATGCTGAAAAATGTAAAAAATGCATAGTGATTGTGCAAAAGTTAGGAATTTTCGACAAAAATGCACAATGTTTTCAAAATATTGTGCATTTTTTGTTTACAAAAGTATTGTATTATGTTAAACTTTTTCTAGATGATTAATTTGAAAAAGTAATTATGTTATTCATGGCTATGTATGACTTAAATGAAGCGGAAGGAATGAGGCTTATTATGAAACCAATTAAAGTTGATATGTTACCAATAAAATATAATATTGATAAAGAGTTACTAAATTTGATTTCAGAAGCTAATGAAAGATACGGCGAATATAAATCAAATTTAAAAAATAGTCAATTTGATTCAAAATTTTTTCTTGATTCAGTCATATTGAGCGAAAGTTTAAAGTCTACACAAATTGAGGGTACGCAGATTTCTCAAGATGAAATGTATTATTTGAAATATATGCCAAAAACTGATGATAATTTAGAAATTCAAAATTTGAAAAAAGTTATTGAGTATGCAAAAGATTATTTAAAACAAGAAAAAATTGATATTAAATTTGTAAATACTATTCATAAAATTTTATTAGATAGTGTTAGAGGTAATGAAAAAGAGCCTGGTAAGATTAGAGATGTTCAAAATTGGGTGGGACCTAAGGGATGTACTATTGATGAAGCTATATTTGTTCCACCTATACCAGAAGAAGTTCCTATATTATTAGATAATTTATTTCAATATATGAATGATGCCTATATTGATCCTATATTTATTAATATGGCTATATCTCATTCTCAGTTTGAAACTATACATGCTTATCGTGATGGTAATGGAAGATTAGGTAGAGCATTAATTCCAATTCAGTTGGCTATACTTACTGAAGATGAACCTATTTTGTTTTTATCTGAAATAATAGAATTATATAAACCTAGTTATTATAGATATTTAAATGAGAGTAGAAAAGGAAATATGTTAGGTTTTATAAAATTTTTCTTACAATGTATTATTGATCAATGTAATAATTATATTGCAAAAATAAATAGAATAAAACAAATTTATATTAATGATATGGAAAGAATAAGTGAATTAAATAGTACTGCTGTATATAGAATAATGCCAGTAATTATGAAACAAGTAGTTTTTACTAAGAAAGAAGTAGTGGAGGAATCAGGAGTGTCAAGGAATACAGTATCTAACATTATAGATAATTTGGTAGATATGGGAATTTTAGTTCAAGATTCAACTTATGCAAAGCTAAGTTATAGATATAATGAGATATATAATGTATTTGTTGGAAGAGAATTATAAAGTAATAAATGCACAATGATTGTGCAAAACAGCATATTTATTTTATATAATGCACAATATTTTTAAAATATTGTGCATTTTTAGATATATAAGTAATATTTTAATAAAAGATAATTTGTAGTATATTATTATTAAATATGTTATTATGTTTTTAAGGAGGGTTCTATATGTTATTAAAGTATTATTTAGAGCAATTAGATTATAATGATATGCCATTTTTTCTTAAAAAATATCTTAAATGTCCTTCTTTAGTTAGATTGATGAGTGTTGGTTATTTTTGTGGAATGGATTTTGCTTCTAAAAGTGTTTATAATTTTGATGAATATATTAGTAGGTTTGATCATTCTCTAACAACTTCTTTATTAACTTATAAAGTAACTAATGATAAGACTATGACTGTAGCAGCTTTATTTCATGATGTTGCAACTCCTTGTTTTTCTCATGTTATAGATTATATGAATGAAGATTATGAAAAACAAGAAAGCACAGAAGAACTTACGGAAGATATTATTAAAAATGATAAGTATTTACTTAAGTGTTTAAAAGAAGACAATATAGATGTAGATAATATTATTAATTTTAAAAACTTTAGTATTGTTGATAACGATAGACCAAAGTGTTGTGCTGATAGGTTAGATGGTGTTATTTTAACTGGTATAGCATGGACTAAAAATGTTACTAAAGATGATATTAAAAAAATTATTAATGATGTTAGAGTATTTAAAAATGAAGATAATGAAGATGAGATTGGTTTTAATAATAGAGATATTGTTTCTAAAATAATAGATGTTAGTGAAAGTATAGATTTGTATTGTCATACTAATGAAGATAATTATATGATGCACTTGCTTGCTAATATAACAAAACTATCTATTGATAAGGGTTATATTACTTATGATGATTTGTATAGTCTTAATGAAGTAGAATTATTTAATATATTAAAGAAAAGTACTGATAAAGAGTTATTGGATAAAATTAATCTTTTTGAGAATATAAATATTGATTCTATTCCTAAGATAGCTATTCCTAATATTAAGGTTAGAGTTTTAAAGCCTCTAGTTAATGGAAAAAGATATAATTAAATAAATTGAGTATGAAAATATGGTGGATTTATTATTCTTTGTTTGATATGATTTATTTATGGAGGTATGTATGAGGAAATATCGTTGTACTATTTGTGGTTATATTTATGATGATTCTAAAGAAAAGGTAAAATTTGTTGATTTACCTGATGATTGGAAGTGTCCGGCTTGTGGGGCACCTAAGAGTTTATTTGAAGAGATTAAAGAAGAAAAAGAGAAAATAAAAGAAGAAGAGAAAGTTGAGATTATAGAAGAAGTAGATGATGATTTAAGAGAGTTATCTAATTATGAAATATCTTTAATTTGTTCTAATTTAGCAAAAGCTTCAGAAAAACAATATTTGGAAGAAGAAAAAGATTTATTTAGGGAATTATCTAGACATTATGAAGAGTTAGAAAGTGCTAAAACTGGTAGTTTAGATGATGTTATTGATATGGTTAGTTCTGATATTAATAGTTTTAGTAAGGCAATGGAAGTATTTTCTAAATATGATGATAGAGGGGCTAAGAGAGTTGTTAATTGGGCTAGTAAGAGTACTAATATTATGAAAGTAATTATAGATACTTATAAAGAAAAGGGAATAGATTATATTAAGAATAATAAAATATGGGTTTGTGATATATGTGGTTTTATTTATGTAGGGGATAATCCTCCTAAAGTATGTCCTGTGTGTCGTGTTCCTAGTGTTAAGATATTGGAGGTGTGCTAGATGGAGAAAAGTGAAAGATATGCTTATCGTGACTTAAAAATATGTACTAAAGATTGCTTATGCCTTTTTGTATGTCCAACTGGTGCTACTGATAATGAAACAGGTCAGATAGATTTTGATAAATGTATTGGTTGTGGAGCTTGTGCAGCTTCTTGTCCATCGAGAGCTATTAGTATGTTACCTAGAGTTTATCCTAAACAAAGGGTTAAAGATAAAAGAGTTATTAGTGAATTATTTAGTATTGCTGATAGGAAGATAGATGAGATTAAGACTTTAAAATATCTTATGAATAAATCTAGTAATGATGATCTTAAACGTTTATATAAGGCTTTAATTCATTCAAATAAAGTAATAGTTGAAGATTTATTCCGTGAAGCAGGATATATGTTGCCACAATCAACTAGTACTAATAAATTTTTAAAAAGTTTGTTAGGTAAAGATAAAGAGATAGATTCTATTATAAATAAACTGCTTTCAAAGTTAGTCATAAATGATTGAGAGAGTGATACTTAATGGAGATAGATGATACTTATAGATATATGATAAGTGGGTATTTTGGGGTTATGGAAATGGATACTTATAATTTAAAAGAATATGTTTTAAAAGATATAGAAAATTATATTAGAGAGTTTGTTAAACAAAATCCAAGTTCTAATTTTGATTTTTTTTCTGAAGTTCAAAAAATTAAAGATACAGTTCCTGTTAAGACTAAGTTACAAGATGCTTTACTTGTTTTAAATAAAATGGATAATGCTCCTATGGATTTAATTTTAGATATTAAACATAGATTAAAAAATATTAAATAAAAACAGTGAAACCATCACTGTTTTAATATAGTCTTTTTACATAACTTTTTCTAAGAGCATTAGCACCTTTTTTATTTTGTTGTTCTAGAGTAATATTTTTAATAACATCAAAGTTTACTAATAATTCTTTATGATTAGTATCTTTAGTTACTACTTTAACTAGATTACCTATTCTTAAAATAACATTATCATTTTCATCTTTTAAGTATCTTTTAGATTTAATAAATCTTATATCGTCTAAATCAAGATATTCAATATATCCAGGGATATTTGTCATAGTTTTTAAATATGCTCTTTCACTATCAATATCTGTGATAATGCCATAATAACTTTTATCTTTGTGTCTTTCTACATAATTTAACATCTTTACTAGCTCTACTTCTTTTTCTAAAGATTCTGAAGATTGTTCTTTCATAGAGCAATGTTCACATATGGCTTCTAAAGTATTATTATCTTCTATTTCATATAGTTTTCCTTGTTCATATGAATCCATTATCTGTTGAGCTTTTAAGTCTGGGTATCTTCTAATAGGAGAAGTAGAATGAGTATAGTAGTCTAAACCTAAACCAAAGTGTCCTGTTGGATTGGTAGTATAATGGGCTCTTGGTAATGATTTTAAGATAATGTCTGAAATGATAGGATAATCATTTGTATTTTGATAAGTATTTAATACTGTTTGAATATATTCTGCTGTAGTCATTGAACCTATTTTTGGTAAATTGTAACCAAGATTATGAATTTTATCAAAAGCATCTATTAGTTTTTCTTGATCTGGTAAATCATGGACTCTATTAATAGATGTACCTATTATATAGTTTAAATATAATGACTCACAGTAATTATATAAAATCATGGCATTTTCAATTATTTTACCAGCAGTACCATTATTTTTTTCTTCTATACTTGTAACATTACCATCTTCATCTTCAATAAATGCGTTTTCATGTTCTACAAATGTTAACATACCTTCACTTTTTCTTTTTAAAGTTAGGATGTCTGATAAGTCTTTTAAGATAGTTAAATCTTCTAAAAATGGTAAATACTCATCATTAACTATTCCTTCGTCTAAGACTTTATTAACTTCGCTATATGACATTTTCTTTTTAGATTCAATAATAGAATTAGCAAAGTTATAGTTTAATAGTTCTCCTCTTGGAGATATTTCCATAATACAGGTTCTTGTTAGTCTTTTTGTATTAGGGTTTAGGGAACAGATTCCATTTGATAGTTCTTTAGGAAGCATGGGAATAACAGAATTAGCAGGATATGCTGATAGGGCTCTTTCATAAGCTTCTTTATTAAGAGCACTACCTCTTTTAACATAATGAGATACATGAGCGATATGTACTGCTAAAATGTAATTACCATTTTCATTTTTTGTTATACTAACTGCATCATCCATATCTTTAGTATTGTCACAATCAATAGTAAAGGTTTTGAATCTTTTAGTAAAATCATATCTATTTTTATAATCATCTATATTTATAGTTTGAGGTATATTTCTTGCCTCCTTTAGTGCTTCTTCGCTAAACTCTATATTAAATCCATGTTTGATAGCGATGGATATTATGTCAATATCAGTATCTTTAATATTACCTATTGTACTTATATAATCTGCTTCATAAACGCCATCTGTTTCTTCTAGACTTATTCTAGCTTTTATTCTATCACCGATATTAAGATGTTTCATATCATTAGAACTTATTCTAGCTTTTATTTTACCTTTGCCTGGTAAAAGTACGGGTTCTAGTTGTTTTACGCCATCAATTTCTACAACTTCTAATATTAACTCTTCTTTTGTTCTTTCAATTATTTTTACAATATGTTTACCTTTTCTTGTTACAGCGATAATATCTCCATCAAGAGCTTTGTTTAGTTCTTCTCCTTCTTTGTAGTATCTTTTATTATCTAATTCAAAATATAATTTATTATTACTATCAGTTTTTAGTTTAGTTAAAGCTAGAGTATCTTTCCATTTTTCGAAAGTATTATCTTGATAATATATTTTTCCAGTTCTTTCAAGGTCATGTAATAATTCTTTTAATTCAGTTATCTTTTGACTAGTTCTTGCTATAGCAAGGTGTTTAATTTGTTTATAGGTTAAATTTTTATGTTCTAATTCTTTTAGAAGATAATCTTTAAAAAAATACATATTTCTTCCTAATGTTTTAATTATTTTAGGATTTTTTTCATTAGTTACAATAACTATGTCTTCTTTTAAAATTGTCTTTCCTTTATTAAGATTTTCATCTATTATTACTTTAGAATTTTTTAGATATAGTCCGTTAGGAGTAGCATCTATATAGTCAACTTTATATAAATCACTTGGAAATAAAGTATAAGTTCCTTTATTTATATTATAAATACCTTCTCTTAATTCTAATTTGTATAGGGCTTCTAGAAAGTTACTTCGTTCTTGGTATGAAGGTATTCCAATTCTTTTTTGTAAGTCATGAATAGTTAAATATTCTTTTTCTTTTAATTCATTAATTATTTCTTTTTCAAAATCAAATACTGTTTTCATATAATCCTCCATGAAAAAAGACAATACAAAGCTTAGTATTGCCATAGAGAGATTATATCGTTTGATTTTACTTTTAACATATTAATCCCTCCCTTGTATTTATTTTAGCATTATCTTTGAAAAAAATAAATAAAAATATTAATTTATAGTATATAATAGTTATGGAAAGATTAAGGAGGAATTTATGCTTGAGTTAAAGAATATAAATAAAAGTTATAAGACAGGGGATTTTGTTCAACACGCTTTAAATGACGTTAATTTAAAGTTTAGAAAGTGTGAGTTTGTCGCTATTTTAGGAAGTAGTGGTAGTGGAAAGACTACTCTTTTAAATATTTTAGGTGGTCTTGATAGATATGATAGTGGAGATTTAATTATTAATAATAAAAGTACTAAGAAGTTTAAAAGCGTAGAATGGGATTATTACCGTAATAATTGTGTTGGTTTTATATTTCAATCATATAACTTAATTAGTCATATTAGTGTTTTAGAAAATGTTGAGATGTCTTTAATACTTAGTGGGTATAAAAAGAAAGATAGAAGAAAAAAGGCTCTTGATGCTTTAGATAGAGTAGGACTTAAAGATCATGCTCATAAAAAGCCTAATCAATTATCTGGGGGACAGATGCAAAGAGTTGCTATTGCTAGAGCTTTAGTTAATGATCCAGAGATAATTTTAGCAGATGAACCTACTGGGGCACTTGATTCTGTTACAAGTGTTCAAATAATGGAACTTATTAAGGAAATTTCTAAAGATAAGTTAGTTATTATGGTTACACATAATAGAGAACTTGCAGAGGATTATGCAACTCGGGTTATTGAACTTAAAGATGGAGAGATTTTATCTGATAGTAAACCTGTTAAAGATAAAGAGAATTCTAAAGAAAAGTTAAATATTAAGAAAACTGTACTTAGATATAGTTCGGCTTTGAAACTTTCTTTTAATAATATTAAAACTAAGAAAGGTAGAACTTTCTTAACATCTTTTGCAGCATCTATTGGTATTATTGGTATTGCTTTAATATTATCATTATCTAATGGATTTCAAAAGAAAATAGATGAGTATGAAGCGGATAGTTTATCACAGATGCCTATTACAATTAGTAAAGAGGCTATGAATATTAATGAAGAAGTAATGCAAGAGATAATAGAAACTAGAGATAAGCGTAAGGAATATTCTAATAATAAGGTTATTTATCCTAGGGAAAATAGTTTGGAAACCATGATACATATTAATAGTATTGATAGTGATTATGTAAATTATATTGAGAAGATGGATAAAGAAAATATTTCTGCTATTAGTTATCAGTATGGTACTACTTTAAATGTTGTTACAAAAAAATATGATGGTACTTATGGATTAGTTCCTACTAGTACTAATTATAGTATGTCTACTACATCTATGATAGGTGTTATGGGATGGAATCTTTATGCTGATAAAATTAATGGTAAGAGTATGTTAGAAGATAATTATGATATATTAGCAGGATCTATTGAGATAGATGCTCCTTCTGTTGTAATTGCTGTTAATTCTTTTAATGAACTTGATAGTGGTACTTTAAAACAACTTGGATTTGATACAAGTAGTAATATATCTTTTGATGATATTTTAAATAAAGAATTTAAGGTTATTCCTAATGATATTTATTATGATGAGATTAATGGCTATTTTGTTCCTAGTAAAGATTATTTAGATATGTATAATAGTAGTGATGCTATTACAGTTAAAGTTTCTGCTATTTTAAGGGGTAAGGAAGATAAAAACTCTTTAACACAGTCTGGAATTTATTATAATTCTGCTTTAGTCTCAGAAGTTATTGATAAAAATAAAGATAGTGAGATTGTTAATAGACAGAAAGAAGTAGATTATAATGTTTTAACAGGAGGGGATTTTGATACAATAAACTCTACTATTACTAAAGATAATATTTTAGGAGTGTTGGGGGCCGAAGTAACTCCTTCAATTATTTATATTTATCCAAAAGATTTTGAGACTAAAGATTATATTACTGATTATTTAGATAACTATAATGAAGATAAAGAAGAAAGTAATCAAGTATTATATACTGATTATGCATCTTTAATTAGTACTTTATCTGGTAGTATTATGGATGCAGTTACTTATGTCTTGATAGCATTTTCATCTATTTCTCTTGTTGTTTCTTGTATTATGATTGCAATTATTACCTATATTTCTGTACTTGAGAGAACTAAAGAAATTGGTATTTTAAGGGCACTTGGGGCAAGAGGTAAAGATATTACTCGGGTATTTAATGCAGAAACATTTATTATTGGAGTATGTAGTGGTGTTTTAGGACTTGTTATAGCTTACCTTTTTACTTTCCCTATTAACTCTATAATAGAGAGTTTAACAGACTTACCTTCTGTTGCTAATCTTAATCCAGTTCATGCTATTACTCTTTTGATAATTAGCGTAACTTTGACAGTTTTAAGTGGATTTGTTCCATCTCGTATGGCTAGTAAGAAAGATCCTGTTATTGCTCTTAGGGCGGAATAGACTATTTTTTAAAACTTTGCTATACTATATTAGTAAAGTTTTTATGCCGGCTTAGCTCAGATGGTATGAGCAACTGATTCGTAATCAGTAGGTCAAAGGTTCGAATCCTTTAGTCGGCACCATATGGAAATTAGTCAAATTAAAAGGCTTTTTAATAATAAAAAAATTCTAAGAGATTTAGAAGTGTTAATTAGTGAATTAGAAAAATATTGTAGTAGTTTAATCTTATAATAAAAAGGTACTATAAAAATAAACAAAAGATGTTGTAATTTATTCGAAACGAGGTTTTATTTAATGACAGAAGATTAGTATAAAGATTTTCTTTATTCTTGAAAAAATGGATAATAGCTTACATTTTAATAATGAAGAAGGTATTGTAATAAGTTACAATATTGTTTACTTATTGATAAAAGGATATTATTGTTAACTTAGAAAGTGGTCTTAGTGTGAATTTCTAAATATAGTTACTTATGAATTGTTTTTTATCAAGACTAATAAATATATATGTAAGTAAATGTCGGATTTAGTGTTGACTTTGTCCGACGTTTACTTTATAATTTAGTTGGTGGGTAGAATGTTGTATAGATATAGTGAATTGTTAAAAACTGAAAAGTTTAATACTGATAAAAAAATAAAAGTGGCATTAAACGAAAAGAGATTATTTAAATTAGAGTGTGGATTTTACTCTTTTGATTCAAGATGTTCTGAACTAGAATTTATAACTAAGAAATATGATAATGCTGTATTTAATTCTGATAGTGCATTTTATTATTATGGACTTACTGATAATATTCCAAATAAATATTATTTATCAACTAAGAAGAAAGCTAGAAAAATAAAAGATGATAGAATTATTCAAACTTTTATGGATGATAGATATTTTAATATCGGAATAACTTATATATATTATGATAATGTTAGAATAAAAATATATGATAAAGAAAGGATGTTGATAGAATTGGTTAGAAATAAAAATAATATGTCCTATGATATGTATAAAGAAATTATTAATAATTATAGATTAATTGTTGACGAATTAAATCTTTTAAAAATACAAGAGTATCTTAGTAATTTTAAAAGTAAAGATAAATATTTGAAAATAATACAAGAGGAAGTACTTTAGTGATTAATATTAAAGATTTAACTAATAAATATATAGAGGAAGGATATGATGCTATATATGCATCTGCAAAAGTAGCCCAAGATATTATTTTAACTTATTTATTTAAATCAAAATATAAAAATAATATAACAATTAAAGGTGGCCTAGTGATGTATAATTTATCTAATAATATTAGACGTGCTACTATTGATATTGATTTGGATTTAATAAGAATATTTTTATCAGATGATAATTTATATAATATTTTTACTTCTTATAAAATGAATGGCATTGATATTATTGTTGATAAGGGGGAAATTGTAAATTTAAACCATCAGGATTATAAGGGTAAACGTATTCCATTAATAATAAGAGATAATTTCGGTAATGAAATTACTGCAAAAATTGATGTTGGTGTTAATACTGAATTTGATATTGCTCAAGATGAGTTCTATTTTGATTCTTGTATAGAAAATCAAAGAATATTATTGATGGTTAATTCTAAAGAACAAATTTTTGTTGAAAAGCTTATTCCAGTTATTAAATTTGGATTGCTATCTACACGGTATAAAGATTTTTATGATTTATATTGGCTAATAAAAAATGGTAATATTGATAGTAGTAAAGTTGTTAAGATTTTGAATAAAAAGGTTTTTAGTCATAGGATAAATGACATTGATTCTTTGGAAAAACTTATTAAGGTTGTTAATAATGTATTATCAGATAAGAACTATATAAAAACAATGAGTAATAGAAAAATAATTGGCTAGATGTGGAAATTACTGATTTAAAAGATATTATTATTAATTATTTAAAATCTAATTTAGTTATTACTGTGTGATTTTTAATTGATTTTGTAGTATAATTATATTGGTTGAAAAGTTATTTTTGGAGTGTTTATGAATAGAGAAGTTATATTAGAATCAGATAATATTTATTATGTAAATGTTTCATATGATTTGATAGATGAGTATTTAAAGTTATTTAATAATCCTAATATACATAAATGTAGTACTGATAATCCTAAACCTTATACTTAGTATATGTGTGTAAAAGAAGCTTTGGAAACTGATACTTTGATTATATTATCAATGTTTGATAAAAAAGTGGATATTTTATTGGAAATGTTGATTTTGATAACATAACTTTAAATAGTGCTGAAATTGGAGGAAATTTATTTGGGTGTCTATTCTAATAATGATAGAGCAATTCATTTATATAAAAAGTTAGGTTTTAGGACTTATAAAGTAGATAAGAATATTGCAATTATTAATGGAGAAAAAGTTGATACTATATACATGAAATTGCATAAATAATTTATTTTTATTTTATAAATTTTAGTTCTTTTGTTGAAAAAGAAAAGTCCTCATGTTATGATAATAAAGTAAGAATAAAAGGTGGTGCTTATGGATATTGTTATTGAATTTTTTAGGGATACACTTGATGGCCCTTTTTATATCGTTTGGGTAGTAGTTTTAGTTATTCTTATCTTTGCTTGTATTGGATATTTAGCAGAGAAAGGTATTAAGAATAAAAATGAGAAGGAAAAATATGCTACTGTTGATGATACTAATAATACAGCAGTTATTCAAGATAATGTAGTTAATGATACACAAGTTACTAGTACTTCTGTTACAACACCTATTAATGAGCCTGTTAGTGATGCTATAGTTTCTGAAGAGGTTCCAACTAGTATTGTTAATAATACTGATTCTGATAGTGGTGTTGATGATACTAATGTTGTTGCAGAACCAACAATTACTGAAGTTACAAGTGCTGTTTCTTTAAATACTGTTGATAATAGTACTACTTCAGTAGATGATTCGCAGGTAAAAAATGTTATAACACAAGTAGAGGTGTCACAACCTAGTAATGTAGTTACACCTACTGTAGTCAATCCGCAGGTAGAACAGGCTACTAATAATGTAACTACTCCATCTAGTGAAGTTAATCAAGTAGTTATACCAACTATTAATCAAGATGGAAATGATAATACAATTTAATAGACAGTTAGGAGAGATTTTATGGTTATTACTGTTACAAGTGTTTTGACAATTATAAGGAAAATTGTCGATATATCGATTGTTTGGTTAATGTTTTATATCATTTTAAAAAATATTAGAAATAGTGTTAAGCTTACTCTTTTATTTAAGGGAGTTATCATTATTATCATTTTAAAAATAATTAGTGATTTATGTGGTTTTACAACTGTTGGTTTGCTTTTAGAGTATGTTATTATGTATGGACCTCTTGCTTTAATTGTTATTTTTCAGCCTGAAATTAGAAATATTTTAGAGCAGTTAGGTAGAAATCAATTATTAGGTCGACATAAAGTGCTTACTGTCGACGAAAGAGAACATTTAGTTTATCAATTGACACAAGCGATGGATTATTTAAGAAAAAATAAAATTGGAGCTTTGATTGTTTTAGAAAGAGATATTAGTTTAGGAAATTATATAGATAAAGCTAAGAAACTCTATGCAGATTTATCAAGTGATTTGTTAATAGCAATATTCTATGAGGGTAATCCTTTACATGATGGAGGAGTTATTATTCAAGGAGATCGTATAACTTGTGCAGGAGCAGTATTCCCTACTAGTAGTAGTACGAAAATTAATAAAAGGCTTGGAACAAGACATAGAGCTGCGCTTGGTATTGCTGAAGAGACTGATGCAATTGCGTTAGTAGTTTCAGAAGAAACTGGTAGACTTTCAGTTGCTATTAAAGGGGAACTTTTTTATAACTTATCAATAGATGATGTTAGAATGATGTTAATAAATGAATTGAAGCCTAAGACTAGTAATGAGTACGATGAAGAAGAAATAGAAGAGGAAGAGATATATGAAGAAGATAATTAGAAGTATAGGAAAATTTTTTCGTCATATAGGGTCATTCTTTGATAAGTGGTTAATTACTCCTATTACTAAGTTAATTCTTAAAATAATAGATTTTTCTAAAAGTAATAGTAAGGGTTTAGAACGACTTATGGGGAAGAAGCAAACCTTAATTGTGATAAGTTTAGTCTTGGCTTTAGCAGTTTTCTTTATTATTGATAGTGAAGGTAATACTATGATTGATCAATATGCAGAAATTTTATATGATCAAAAAGTTACGGCTACATATAATGAAGAGGCTTATGTTGTTGAAGGATTGCCTGATAGTGTTGATATAACTTTAGTAGGTCAGAAAAGACATATTTTCTTGGCAAAACAATCTCCTACAGGAGGAGTTACTGTTGACTTGACGGGTTTAAAACCTGGTCAGCATAAAGTAACACTTAAATATACACAACAATTAAAATCAATAGATTATAGACTTGATCCATCTACTGTTACTGTTACAATCTATGATAAAGTTAGTGCTACTAAAACACTTACTTATGATGTATTACATAAAGATAATTTAGATACTAAATTAAATATAGATAGTGTAGAGCTTGATAGAAGTGAAGTGATTGTTAAAGGAGCAGCTTATAAGCTTGATGAGGTTGCAACTGTTAGAGCACTTGTTGATGTTGATAATTTCCCTAGACAAGAAGCTGGAGATATTACTCTTGAAGATGTTCCTTTAGTTGCATATGATGCTGATGGTAAGATGGTAGATGTAGAAATTGTTCCTAAGTCTGTGACTGCTAAAGTAACGGTTTCTAGTCCATCTAAAGAATTACCTATTGAGATTGTTCCTAAAGGAGAACTTGCTTTTGGTAAAGCGATTAGATCACTTAGTAGTAATATAGATAGTGTTACAGTGTATGGTAGTGAAGAGGCTTTAGAAAAGTTAGATTCTTTAGAAGTTGAAGTTGATGTTACAGGTCTTGATGATGATAAAGAATATACTGTTACTTTGAAACGTCCTAATGGTGTTACTGAGATAAGTGAAAAAACTATTACTGTTAATGTAACACTTGATGATTCTACAACTAGAGAAATTAGTAATGTTTCTATTGCTACAGAGAATTTAGATTCTTCTTATAGAGTACAGGCTTTATCAGAAGAAGATAGTCGTGTTACTGTAGTTGTTACTGGTAGTAAATCTATTATTGATAGTATAGATTCATCTACTATATATGCTTATGTAGATTTAGAAGGACTTGGAGTTGGAGAACATGAAGTAGAAGTTAAAGTTAGAGGAGACGATGTTAAACTTAACTATACACCTAAGACTAAGAAAGTAAAAGTTAGAATAACTGCTAATAATTAAAAGAGATTCTATTGAATCTCTTTTTTAGTCATGATGGTCTAAATGGTCAAAAAGAATACTTATGTCAATTAGACCGGCTATTCCTATTATAATATAAACTAATCTTGCTAGTAGTTCATCACTACCTCCAAATAGTGTTGCAACTAAATCTAGTTCAAATAAGCCTACTAAGGCCCAGTTTATCGCTCCTATTATAATTAGGACTAAACATATTTTTTTTAATGTTTCCATAATTCCTCCTCATTAATTTATTACATTCATATAATGGACTAATTTGTTTTGTTTTATTCATGAATATTAA
>CALVVC010000011.1 GCA_944363755.1 uncultured Bacilli bacterium | reverse complement strand
TAAATGATGGTAATGCTAAAGAAAATGGAGTCGGTGGTAATAGAACATATAAAAACTATCTATCTCCTATAGATATAAAATTAGATAGAGATAATTGTACAATTAAAAACGAACTAATCATAACCTCTAATGGCAATGTAACATCTACAGTAGGTGGACCATATAAAGATGAAGATGAGAACTCTTGGGGCAATTTAAAAGCTAAAGATTTTTCTAAAATAATAATTGATAAAATGAAGTCTATTGTCTAATAGATTTCTTTTTTCATTTAAATATTTGTTATAAAAATAAATATCTTGTATAATACTAATAGAAAGAGTGATAAAAATGAATAAAAGTGAATTATTAAAAGAATTAACAAACGAAAAAGAAGAAATACTAAGTTTATGGAGGTCACTTTGACACTGATAATAAACTAAAAGAACAAGAGAATCTAGAAAAAGAAACAACTAAAGAAGGTTTTTGGAATGATACAAGTAAAGCTGAAACTGTAATTAGTGAATTAAAGAGTCTAAAAGAAAGTACATCTAATTTAATAGATTTAAAGAAAAAGATATTAGACTCTGTAGAACTTTTAGAAATGTTAGATGAAGAAAATGATAAAGATTTATTACAAACTCTAGAAGCTGATAATAAAACTATTAAAGAAGAATTAAAAAATTTAAGTATTTATCTACTCTTTAATAAACCATATGATAAAAATAATTGTATTATTGAAATACATCCAGGAGCAGGTGGAACTGAGTCATGTGATTGGGCTAATATGCTTTATAGAATGTATACAAGGTACTGTGAGAAAAAGAACTTTAAGATAGAATTACTTGACTATCAACCCGGAGAAGAAGCAGGAATTAAGAGTGTTTCTTTTAAAGTAAAAGGTGCATATTCCTATGGTTATTTAAAAAATGAAAAAGGCGTTCATCGTCTAGTTAGATTATCACCATTTGATTCTTCTAATCGTCGTCATACTTCTTTTGCAAGTATTGATGTAACTCCTGAAATATCTAAAGATATTAAAATAGATATAAATGAAAAAGATTTAAAAATAGATGTCTATAGATCAACTGGTGCAGGTGGTCAAGGAGTAAACACCACAGATAGTGCTGTTCGTATCACTCACTTACCTACTAAAATAGTTGTAACTTGTCAAAATGAAAGAAGTCAAATTCAAAATAAAGAAACGGCTTTACAAGTCTTAAAAAGTAAATTGTATGTATTAGAAGAACAAAAAAAAGAACAAGAACTTGCTAAAGAAAAAGGTATTCAATCTAATATTGATTTTGGTAGTCAGATTAGAAGTTATATTTTACATCCTTATTCACTAGTTAAAGACCACCGTACAGGTTATGAAACTAGTGATACTAAAGGAGTACTAGATGGTAAGATAGATGAATTTATTGAAAGTAGCCTTAAAGGAGGACTAAATGAAGAAAGTGATAAATCATAAAATAAAATTTAAAGAGTTAATAGAATTTATCATAGGTTGTTTCCTAGTAGCCTTAGCTTTCAATCTATTTATGTCCCCTAACAATTTAGTAGCAGGAGGAGTTAGTGGCTTTTCCTTAATATTAAAACACTTCTTTGGTCTTAACCCTTCAACAATTATCTCTATTTCTAATATATTTCTCATTATATTATCATTTATAATCTTAGGAAAAGAGAAAACAAAGATGACTATTTTAGGGTCAATTCTTTTCCCTGTTTTTGTAAGTCTAACAGAACATTTATCAACCTATATTAGTTTTAAAGAAAGTGAAATGATTTTAATTTCCGTCTTTGGTGGAGCTTTACAAGGATTAGGTGCAGGTTTAATATTTAGAGCAGGTTATTCAACAGGTGGAACAGACATATTAAATATGATAGTATCTAAAATATTTAAAATAAGTCTTGGTAATAGTATGTTTTTTACAGATGGTTTAATTATTTTAGGAGGAGCATTTGTCTTTGGTTTTAATCATCTAATGTATTCTTTAATAATTCTTTATTTAATCTCTAACTTAACAGATAAAGTGGTATTAGGTATATCAGATTCCAAAGCCTTTTATATAATTACTAGTAAAGAAAAAGAAGTTAAAGACTTTGTTATAAATGAACTTAAACATGGTATTACAGAATTAAGTGCTAAAGGCGGTTATAATAGTAAAAATCAAACAGTCTTAATGAGTGTTATTCCAACAAGAGAATATTACAAGTTAAAAGAAGGAATTCATAATATTGATAAAGATGCTTTCTTTGTAGCAATGGATTCATATGAAGTAAAAGGTGGTGCTTAGTAGTGATAAAAATAGATAAGACTAAACTATGGTATAGATATGGAGTATTAATCTTTAGTCTTTTTATCTCATCTCTTGTTTTTAATCTTTTATTATATCCAACTGACTTAGTAACAGGAGGAATGAATGGAGTTGCCATAATAATAAATCATCTTTTTGATATTTCTCCCTCTCTTATCATTTTAATAGGATCAGTCTTCTTATTAGGACTAAGTTATTTATTCTTAGGACTAGATCAAACAGGAGGCTCATTAGTAGCAACTCTTATTTACCCTTTATTTGTATCCCTAACAGAACCTCTTGCAAAGTATATTATAATAGATACTAGTGATTTAATTCTTATGAGTATTTTAATAGGAATACTCTTAGGCATAACTAATGGTCTTATGTATAAAGTAGGTTTTAGTAATGGTGGCTTAAATATAATAAGTCAAATTGCCTATAAATATTTTCATATCTCCCTTGCTAAAACCACAATGATTATAAACTTTATCGTTGTTTTAATAGGTGGAGTTTACTTCGGATTTAATATGATGTTATATGCTTTTATTATTATCTATATAAGTGGTGTTGTAATAGATAAAGTAATACTTGGTATATCTAAAAATAAAGCTTTTTACATAACAACAAGTAAAGAAGAAAAAGTTAAAGAGTATTTAATAAATAATCTTCACCACACAGTAACTATTTTTGATGTAAAAGGTGGTTTTTTAAAAAAGAAAAGAAGTGTTATCTTAGCAGTTATTCCTACAAGAGATTATTTTAAATTAAAAGAAAGTATCAAACAAATAGATCCAAAAGCTTTTTTTGTAGTAACAGATGCTTATGAAGTAAAAGGAGGAAGATAATTTCTCTTTTTTCTTTACTTTAAAGTGTAAAACTGCCAATAATTGTTATATACATAATATGTCGAAATATGTTATACTTATCTATGAATAGGATGATGTTAATGGATTTAATTAGAGTTAAAAATGTAAATAAACAATATAAAAATGGTGTTACCGCTATTTATGACTTAAGTCTTAACATAAAAAAGGGGTCTTTTGTCTTTGTAATAGGTGGTTCAGGCTCTGGTAAAAGTACCTTTATTAAGATGCTTTACCGTGAAGAAAAACCAACTAGTGGGGAAATTTATGTAGGTGGTATTAACGTTGCTAAACTAAGAAATTCTAAAGTATATAAATTAAGACGTAAACTAGGAATTGTCTTTCAAGACTATAGATTACTACCTAAATTAACAGTTTATGAAAATGTTGCCTTTACAATGGAATCGATTGGTGCGACTAAGAGTGAAACTAGAAGAAAAGTTTTAAAAGCTCTAGAATTAGTAGGACTTAAAGGAAAAATACATAACTATCCAGATCAATTATCAGGAGGAGAACAACAACGTGTTGCCATTGCAAGAGCGATAGTTAATGAGCCAAGAATACTACTATGTGATGAGCCAACAGGAAACCTTGACCCAGACCGTAGTATGGAAATAGTTAAAGTACTAGAAGAAATAAATAAAACTTGTGGTACAACAATTATTATGGCTACTCATGATAAAGAAATAGTTAATAAAATGCAAAAAGAAATAATACTCCTAAAAGATGGTAGACTTATCAAACACCTAGAAAAAGGAGGTTATGAAGAATGAAATTTTTTAGAATGTTAAGAAGAAGTATAAGAGATTCTTTTAAAAGTGTCTTTAGAAACTTTAGTCTTTCACTTGCCTCTATTTCTTGTATTACTATAACTTTAATTATAGTAGCAGTATCAATACTAATTACTTTCAATGTTCAAAACTTTACTAGGGAAATGGAAAAAGACTTAACAATCGTAGTTTTCTTAGAAGGAGATACAACTGAAGAAGAAGTAAAAACAATAAAAGAAAAGTTAGAAACTATGAGTAATGTAGAATCTTTAACTTATCAAAGTAAAGCAGCCGTAAAAGAAGAAATGAGTAAAGAAAATGAAATATTTAACGAAGTAATGAGTAGTTGGAGTGATGAAAATAATCCTCTAAAAGATACATTTCAAGTAAAAGTAAAAGTAGTAGAAAGAATATCAAATACAGCTAAAAAAATAGAAAGACTTGATAAAGTAAGCTCTGTTAAATATGGAGAAGGTATGGTAGATAACTTAATAGAAGCTTTTGAAGCTGCTAAAAAAGTCTCATATGGAATGGTAATCGCTCTAATACTTGTTACAGTTTTCTTAATAATAAATACTATTAAATTAACAATCTTCTCAAGAAAAAGAGAAATATCTATAATGAGACTTGTAGGAGCAAGTAACTTTACTATAAAAACTCCATTTATAATAGAAGGTATGATACTAGGTATATTAGGAGCAATTATTCCAATTTTAATAGTCTGTTTTGGATATATTGCCCTATATAATCACTTTGATGGTTATCTTTATAGTAAAATGATTACCTTAATAGAACCAGAACCATTTATTTATATGGTATCAGGAATTGTATTAGTAATAGGAATAATAGTAGGTATGATAGGTTCATCATCTGCTGTTAGAAAATATTTAAAAGTATAAGGAGGTGTTATATTTTGAAAAAAGTAAGTATAGTTTTATTAATATTAATCCTAACAGTTTGTATATTACCAGTTAATACTAATGCTAAAACACTAAGTCAATTAGAAGACGAAGTAAATAAGTTTACTGCTGAGTTAGATAGTAAAAATAGTCAAATAGCCCAAAATGATGCTGAAGTAAGAGAAATAGAAAAGAAAATAGCTGACTATGAAAGACAAATTAGTGAAATTAAAAGTGAAACAGCCATATTAGAGCAAGAAATAGAAGAATCAAATATCGAAATAGAAAATAAAAGTGAAGAATCTAAGACTCTATTTCAATACTTACAAGTTAGTGAAGGAGAAAATGCCTACATGGAATATATATTTGGGGCAACAGATGTTACAGATATGGTATACCGTATGGCAATAGTAGAGCAACTAACAGAATATAATGAACAAGTTATGAATGAATTAGAAAATTTAATTGAAGAAAATAAACAAAGAAAAATAGAATTAGCATCTAAAAATGAAGAACTTAATAAATTAACTGATGAATTAGAAGCTGAACAAGCTAAAATAAATGCCGAAACAGCTACTATAAAAGAAGGAATTCCAAGTGTTCAAAAACAAAAAGAAGAAGCAGAAAAACAACTAGCTTACTATAAAAAATTAGGTTGTGGCACTAATGAAGATATAACATCATGTGAAATGCGTGTAAATGGCAATTCAGTTCCATCAGCAGTAGGATTTTATCGACCAATGGTAAGTGGTTATGTTACTCAAAACTGGATGAATGCTGGACACTTAGGAATAGATTTATCAAATACAAATAAAACTATTGAAATATATCCTATCGCTACAGGTGTAGTTTTCGCTAAATACTATGATACATATGGAGCCTTAGTACTTAAAATAAGACATAATGTTAATGGTAGATACATTTATTCAACGTATGCCCACCTTTCTGCATGGTATGTAAATGTAGGAGATGTTGTAACACCTGACACAGTAATAGGTAGAATGGGTAATACTGGTTACTCTTTTGGAGCTCATCTTCATCTTGAACTTACAACTTGTGATTGGCACGCAGGAGGGGGTTGTACTTGGGCAACATATCAAAAGAGTACTATTAATCCAAGACAATATGTAGGTTTCCCATCAGGACTAAGAGTATGGTGGAATGGTAGATAATATAGCATAGGTAAGGCCTATGCTTTTAATATAAAGGAGAAATATGATAACTATAGAAGATTTTAATGAAATAGATATAAGAGTAGGAACAATTATAGAAGCAAGTATTAATAAAGGTGCAAAGAAAAAAGCTTATAAACTAAAAATAGATTTTGGTCCTTTAGGAATAAAAACATCATCTGCTCAAATTACAGACTTATATAAAGAAGAAAATCTAATAGGTAAACAAATAATTGCCGTAGTAAATCTAAAACCCATTCATATTTCAGAAGTAACTAGTGAAGTACTAGTATTAGGAGTTGTAACTAATAATGGTGTAGTTCTATTAAATCTAGATAGTAAGGTAGAAAATGGTCTAAAAATATCTTAAAATTATAATAATGATTTAATTAACAATTAAACAGGATAAACACATGATTTTAAAATTTTATGCGTTTATCCTGACATTATACGAGGAGGAAAAATGATAAAACCAAAAAAATTAAAAAGAGGAGATACAGTAGCAATTGTTAGCCTTTCTAGTGGAATAGCAGGAGATAAAGAATTTAGACATAGATATGAACAGGGAAAAAAGAGACTTGAAGAAGTTTTTAAGCTCAAGACTGTTACTATGCCTAATGCTTTAAAAGGAAGTGAGTATTTATCAAAACATCCCGAAGCAAGAGCCAAAGATTTCATGGATGCTTTAAAAGATAAAAATATTAAAGGAATTATATGTAATATTGGTGGTGATGATACAATAAGATTATTGCCATATATAGATTTTGATGTTATTAAGAACAATCCTAAAGTTTTTATAGGATATTCTGATACTACAATAAATCACTTTATGATGTATAAAGCAGGAGTTACATCATATTATGGACCATCTGTTATGTGTGAGTTTGCAGAAAATTATGAATTGCATGATTATACTAAAAAATACGTTGATGAAGTTCTTTTTAGAAATTTAGAAAATATTACAATAAAATCAAGCCCAAAATGGACAAGTGAGTTTTTAGAGTGGAGCAATGAAGAATATGATTCAAAAAAAAGAAAAATGTCTAAAGAAGAACATGGATATGAAGTTTTACAAGGTAAAGGTACTTTTGAAGGTGAATTGTTAGGAGGATGTATTGATGTTTTTCCAATGCTTATTGGCACAGAAATTTGGCCTTCTAAAGATGCGTGGGAAAATAAGGTTTTATTTTTAGAAACTTGTGAAGATGAAGTGCCACCAGATTATCTTAAATACTATCTAAGAAATTTAGTTGCTCAAGGAATTATTGATAAAATAAATGGGATTATTATAGGAAAACCTCAAAATGAAAAATATTATGAGGAATATAAAGAAGTATATAAAAATGTTATAGGTGGTGAAGCGAATAGATCTAAATTACCTATTCTATACAATGTTAATATAGGTCATACCGCTCCTATGTGTATATTTCCATTAGGACAGAAGATTAAAGTTGATTTAAATAAGAAAGAAATAATTTTTCTTGAGAAGCCAATGAGAGATTAATATATTTATAATCAAGAAACTATTAGTATAAGTTTCTTGTTTTGTTGTAAAATAAGTGTTAAAATAAATTACCAAGCACTATAAGGAGAGATGATATCTATGTTCAAATTAGTATCAAAATTTAAACCAAGTGGTGATCAGCCAGAAGCGATAAAAGAGTTGGTAGAAGGAATTAAAGAGGGTAAAAAAGAACAAGTTTTACTAGGGGCTACAGGTACTGGCAAAACTTTTACTATGGCAAATGTAATCAAAGAAGTTAATAAACCGACACTTATTCTTGCCCATAATAAAACCCTAGCAGGGCAACTTTATAGTGAGATGAAAGAGTTATTCCCAGAAAATAATGTCGAGTACTTTGTCTCTTATTATGATTATTATCAACCCGAAGCATACGTTCCAAGTACTGATACTTATATTGAAAAAGATTCTTCTATAAATGATGAAATAGACGAATTAAGACACGCTGCAACATCTGCCTTACTATCATCAAAAGATACCATAGTTGTCGCTAGTGTTTCTTGTATCTATGGTATTGGAGAAGTGGAAGAATATAAAAATAAAATGTTAACTCTAAGAGTAGGAGAAGAAGTAGAGAGAAATGAAGTTTTAGTAAAACTTGTTGAAATGCAGTATCAAAGAAATGATTTAGACTTTCATCGTGGTACCTTTAGAGTAAGAGGAGATATCTTAGAAATAATTCCTACTAACCAAAATCAAACTGGTTATAGAATAGAATTTTTTGGTAGTGAAATAGATAGAATTAGTGAAATAGATGTTTTAACAGGAACAGTTTTATCTAATAAGAAAAATGTTAGTATCTTTCCAGCTAGTCACTTTGTAATTAGTGATGATAAATTAAAAGAGGCAATTAAAAGAATAAAAAATGAACTACAAGAACGTTTAGAAGAACTTAAAAGAGAAAATAAACTTCTTGCAGCAGAACGTCTTGAACAGCGAACTAACTATGATATTGAAATGCTAGAAGAAACAGGCTTCTGTCATGGTATTGAAAACTATTCAGCCCCTATGGCAGGACGTAAACCTGGGGAAACTCCAACAACTCTAATGGATTTCTTTGGAGATGATTACTTGTTAATAGTAGATGAATCTCATGTAACCTTACCCCAAGTAAGAGGAATGTATAATGGCGATAGAGCAAGAAAACAGAACTTAGTTGATTATGGTTTTAGATTACCTAGTGCCCTTGATAATAGACCTTTAAAGTTTGATGAATTTGAAAAGAAAATAAAACAAGCCATTTATGTCTCTGCCACACCAGGTGATTATGAACTTGAAAAGACTCATGGTAAATTTGTTGAACAAATTATTAGACCTACAGGACTACTTGATCCAACTATTGAAGTTAGAAAGACAGAAGGACAAATAGATGACTTAGTAGGAGAGATAAATGAACGTATCAAGAAAAATGAAAGAGTCTTAATTACCACTTTAACTATTAGAATGAGTGAGGAGTTAACTAACTACTTAAAAGACTTAGATATAAAAGTAGCATATCTTCATACTGAAATTAAAACTCTAGAACGTTTACAAATCATTCATGACTTAAGATGTGGAATCTATGATGTTGTTGTCGGAATAAACCTATTACGTGAAGGTATAGATATCCCAGAAGTATCACTAATCGCTATATTAGACGCCGATAAAGAAGGTTTCTTAAGAAGTGAGAGAAGTCTTATTCAAACAATTGGACGTTGTGCAAGAAATGCAAGTGGTCATGTTATTATGTATGGAGATAATATAACAGATTCTATGGATAAAGCGATTAAAGAGACAAAACGTCGTCGTAAAATTCAAGAGGCTTATAATAAAGAACATGGTATTATTCCTAAAACAATTGAAAAAGAAATAAGAGAAGTTATTAGTAATGTTGATACAAAAGAATCTACTAAACCTAAAAAGAAACTAACTAAACAAGAAAAAATGTTAGAAATAGAGCGAATTGAAACTGAAATGAAAGAAGCAGCTAAGAACCTTGACTTTGAACGAGCTATGGAACTTAGAAATGCTTTATTTGAAATGAAAAGTGAGTAACTATGAAGAAAAGATTTAATCGTATTTACGTAGAAATAACGAATAAATGCAATCTATCTTGTTCATTCTGTAAAAAATCTAATAGACTTTTAAAAGAAATGACAGTAACTGAATTTAAAGAAGTAATATCTAAAATAAAAGATTATACTAATACTATATGTCTTCATGTAAAAGAGAACCTTTACTACATTCTAAATTAAATGAGATATTAAATATTTGTGATGATAATAATATAAAAGTAAGTTTAACTACTAATGGTACATTATTAAAAAATAAAATTAATGAATTAATAAATCATAAATTATTATCAAAGGTACACATATCTTTAAATGCCGAAGTAACTAACCAAAATTACCTTAATGATATATTTAAAGCAGTATCTAATTTTCCACAAGAAAAAATAATAATATATAGAATATGGGCTTTAAAAGAAGATAAATTAGATGAAAAATCCACAAAGATTGTGGAAAAACTAAAAAAGTATTATAATTTATCAAATGATACTGTTGAAAAACTCCAAAAAAAGAAAAATACTAAAATAGATTTCAACAAATATGTGGATAAAGATAATCTTTTCATTTGGCCAATAATATCTAATAATAAAAGTAATGGTTTTTGTGAAGGACTAAAAAGCCAGTTAGCAATACTATCAGATGGAACAGTAACAGTATGCTGTCTAGATGATGATGGACTTATTAATTTAGGAAATATCTTTTTAGAAAATTTAAAAGATATACTAGAAAAATCAAAAACTAAAAGAATTATAGAAGGCTTTAGAAATAATAAATGTGTTGAAAAGCTATGCCAAAGTTGCAGTTATAAAAATAGATTTAAATGAATGAAACTTTTAAAAAACTATTGACTAAGAAAGCACTTTGTGATAATGTATGCTTAAGCACTGAGAAGTGTTTTTCTTTTAGAAAAAAATACAAAGGAAGTGTGTTTATGGCAAAGAAAAAAGAAGAAACTAAAGAAATGAAAAAAGGCTCTTTAAAAGAAGTATCAAAAAAAGATAATAAGAAGTCTTCTTCTAAGAGTAAAAAGAAAGAAAAGAGAAATATATTTGCAAGTATATCTAACTTTTTTAGTGGTGTTAAAACAGAATTTAAAAGAGTAAAATGGCCCTCAAGAAAAGATATGGTTAAATACTCTATCGCTACTATAATATTTATTGTTTGTTGTTCATTATTCTTCTATTTAATAGATGTAATAATAGCAGCGCTTCATTCATTAGGTAAATAGAAAGGAAAAGATTATGGAAAAACAGTGGTATGTTGTTAATACTTATTCAGGACACGAGAAAAAAGTTCAAGAAAAACTTTTAATGCGTGCTGAATCAATGAATATGCAAGATTATATATTTAGAGTAATTGTTCCAGAACAAGAAGAAACTGAGATTAAAGATGGTGTTAAAAAGACAAAAGTAAAGAAATTATTCCCAGGTTATATCTTAGTTGAAATGATTATGACAGATGAAGCTTGGTATATCGTTCGTAATACTCCAGGAGTTACAGGATTTATTGGCTCAAGTGGTAAAGGAGCTAAACCTACTCCATTACAACCTAGTGAAGTAGACCATATCTTAAAGAATATGGGAATCAGTAGAATTGATATTGATAAAGAATTACAACCTGGTACAAAAGTTAAAATCATTGGTGGACCATTTACAGGAATGTATGGAGTAATAGAAGAAGTTGATAGTACTAATGAGAAAATTGTTCTTAATGTTGATTTATTTGGACAAGAAACTCAAGTTGAAGTTGAATTAACACAAATAGAAAAAGCTTAGTCTTGTCAAATAAAAAAAAATATGCTATTATTTAGGGGCTATATTAATTTAATATAGATTAATATTAGTGGGAAGCAAAAAAGTGCAAAATATCGGGATTTAACATTCTTGATATTGAAAAGCTATTATAACCACTCGCGAAAACGAGTAAGAAAGGATGTGTTTTTCGTGGCAAAGAAAGAAGTTGTAAAGAAAATAAAGTTACAAATACCTGCAGGAAAAGCAACACCTGCTCCACCAGTAGGTACAGTTTTAGGACCTGCCGGAATTAACTTACAGGAATTTTGTACTAAATATAACGATGCAACAAGAGATAAAATGGGAGATATTTTACCAGTTGAAATTTCTATTTATGAAGATAGAAGCTTTGACTTTGTAATTAAAACTCCACCAGTTCCATTCTTGATTAAGAAATATGCTAAAATTAATAAAGGCTCAACTAAAGGAAAGAATGAAACTGTTGCAACATTAACAGACGCTCAAGTAACAGAAATCGCTGAAATTAAATTACAAGACTTAAACTGCTATGATATAGAAGCAGCTAAGAAGACAGTAATTGGAACAGCTAAAAACATGGGTGTTGCCGTAGAAGAAAAGAAAGAAAATTAAAAACTAAACATATAGGTTATACCTATGTGGGAGGATGTAACACTAATTGCTTACCCCGAATAACCACATAAGGAGGAAAAATAATGAAAAGAAGAAGTAAAAAATATAGTGAAGCTGCTACTAAAGTAGAAAAGAATAAACTATATACTAAAGAAGAAGCAGTTAAATTAGTAAAAGAAACTAGTATTACTAAATTTGATTCTTCAGTAGAAGTTGCAATGAACTTAAACCTTGATACTAAAAAAGCTGATCAACAACTAAGAGGTGCTATTGTTCTACCAAAAGGAACAGGTAAAACAAATCGTGTTTTAGTTATCGCTAAAGGTGATAATGCTAAAGCTGCAAAAGAAGCAGGAGCAGATTATGTTGGAGATCAAGATTATCTAGATAAAATTGCTAATGAAAATTGGTTTGAATTTGATACTATGATTGCAACTCCTGATATGATGCCTTTATTAGGTAAATTAGGACGTATCCTTGGACCAAAAGGATTAATGCCTAACCCTAAAACAGGAACTGTAACAACAGATGTAGCAAAAGCTGTATCTGATGCTAAAGCAGGACGTGTTGAATATCGTACAGATAGTTTTGGTAATATTCATACTATTATTGGTAAAGTATCATTTACTGAAGAAGACCTATTAGCAAACTTAAATGCTGTAGTTAGTCAAATTATTAAAATTAAACCTTCTACAGTAAAAGGAGACTATATTAAAAACATATCTATTTCATCTACTATGGGTCCTGGAATTAAAGTAGCAATTAATTCTTTTGACAAATAGGAGATTATAGAATATAATAAGAAAGAAATCAGTTAAAACAGTACCCAAGACAGTAGGTAAAAACGTAAATCCTACCGAGGACTAATTACTATAAATAAAAGTTCTTGGGATTATCTCGAGAACTTTTAACTTTCTATGGGACTAAACTGACAAAATAGGAGGGAAAATATGGCTAATCAAAAAATCTTAGCAAAGAAGCAAGAAGTAATTGATGAAATCAAAGATAATGTTACTAATAATGCTACTTTCGTATTATTTGATTATCGTGGTCTAACAGATGCCGAGATTAAAGAGCTAAGACGTGCCCTAAGAGATGCAGGAGCAAGCTATAAAGTATATAAGAATACTTTAATGGCAAGAGCCTTCAATGATTTAAACATTGATGTCAAAGAAGCTTTAGAAGGACCAAGTGCATTTGCTTATAGTACTGATCAAATAGCTCCAATCAAAGTATTATCAGATTTCGCTAAAGATCATGAGAATTTAACATTAAAGATTGGTTATGTTGATGGAGAAGTTGCAGATAATGCTAAGTTAGCAGAATATGCAAAGATTCCATCAAGAGATGGCTTACTTACTATGCTTGCAGGTGGTATGATAGGACTTGTTCGCGACCTATCTATCTGCTTAAATTTATATAGTGAACAAAAAGAAGAAAATTAATTATAAGGAGGAAAATAAAATGGCAAAATTAACAAAAGAAGAATTTATTAGCTCATTAAAAGAAATGAATCTTTTAGAAATTAAAGAATTAGTAGACGCAATGAAAGAAGAGTTTGGTGTAGATCCATCAGCTGTTGCAGTTGCTGCTCCAGGAGCTGCTGGTGCTACAGAAGATGCTGCTCCATCTACAGTTACAGTATCAATCACTGATGCAGGAGCTACTAAAGTTGCAGTAATCAAAGTAGTTCGTGAAATTACAGGACTAGGATTAAAAGAATCTAAGGATTTAGTTGATAATGCTGGTTCACCAATTAAAGAAAACATTTCTTTAGAAGAAGCTAATGAAATTAAAGCAAAATTAGAAGAAGCTGGTGCTACTGTTGAAGTTAAGTAATTAGCTTCTTTTTTTTCTTTTTATATTTATGATATACTTTAATAAAAGGAGAATATTATTATGGAATGCCCAAATTGTAAAAAAGAATATAAAGATAACCTATTTAGTTGTCCATATTGTGGTGCTATTAATAAAGAAATATATAAAGATATAAAAGAAGTAGATTTAAAGAAAAATTCTTATGATAGTTTTAAAGATGATTTAAGAAATAAAAAATTTAATTTTAAAAGAGAAACTCCTCTTATTATTATAAGTGTTATCATAATATTACTAGCATACTTTTTAAGTTACTATTACTTTACTTATATTGAAGATTATCCTTTTCTTTTCAAAATTATAACTAATTACCCTTTATGGTTAATAATATTTATTCCCTTAGCCTTATTTCTTTATTATAAGAAATTCTCTTTACTATCATTAATATTAAACCTATACTTTAGTATCTTTGTAGGAGTTAGTATTTGTTTTTCCTTTTTTCTACCTTTGGCATTATCAAATAATGGACATATAATTTACTTCTCTTTATTATTAATCCCGATAATAGTTCTTATAGTCTTCTCAATATTTAAGTTCCTAATAACTATCATTAAAAATAAATTATTAAATCATCATGCCATAAGTTATCTAGTCTTTATAATCTCTACATTATATCTTTTAGTTACAATGATTACAATCATAATAAGAATAACTTGCTATTAAAAACTACAATATTAAAACTGTCAAATAAAAATTTTGAAAAACAACTTAGAAAAAAAGTGTTGACGAAATAGTAAAAATAGTGTATTATAACACTACGAAAGGAGACAAACTATATACTTTTTGTATAATGGGTTGTCTCTTTCTTTGTTTTGAGGTGATGAAAGTGAGTCATTATTTTGAAAATGACCAGAATCTCCCTAGTAATTTAAAAAAAACTACAACAACCATTTTTAATCATAATTTTATTTTTTATACGGATAATGGTGTCTTTGCAAAACGTGGTCTTGACTATGGTAGTAGATTACTTTTAGAATCACTGCCATATGAAAAATTAAAAGGACCAATACTTGATGTTGGTTGTGGTTATGGGGTTCTAGGAATTATTATTAGTAAATTGACTAATTTAGAAGTAGATATGATAGATGTTAATAAAAGAGCGCTACACCTATCTAATAGAAATATTAAAGAAAATAACTGTACTAATATAAATGCCTTTCTTAGTGATTGTTATCAAAATATTACAAGAAAATATAAAACTATTATTACTAATCCACCAATTAGAGCAGGTAAAAAAATAGTCTATGATATTTTACTTAATGCTAGAAGTCATTTAGAATCTGATGGTGTAATGTACTTAGTAATAAGAAAAGATCAAGGAGCAAAGTCGACAATTAATGATTTAAAAAACTATTATGATGTAAGTATTGTTAATAAAAGTAAAGGTTTTTATATAATAAGTGCAAAAATATGTTGACTTGTTGATAAAGTTGTGCTAATAATATAAATTGGCAATGTATTATTTTTTGGAATAATAAATGTAAAAAAACTATGGTAATGGGGTGAATTTTAGTGTCATATAAAATTGTAAAATATGGAAAAAAACGTGAAAGAAGAAATTATTCAAGAATAAGAAATACTTATGAGCTAAAGGATTTATTAGAGATTCAAAAGAAATCATATGATTGGTTTGTTACAACAGGAATAAAAGAAGTTTTTGAAGACTTATTTCCAGTTGAAAACTTTTCAGGAACACTATCTTTAGAGTTTGGTGATTATCATTTTGAAGAGCCAAGATATTCTATTAAAGCTAGTAAAGATAGAGAAACTACTTATGCAGCACCACTTAAGGTAGAAGTGCGTCTTTTTAATCGTGAGACAGGTGAAGTTAAAGAACAAGAAATATTCCTTGGTGATATGCCTATTATGACCGATAGTGGTACATTTATAATAAATGGTGCAGAACGTGTTGTTGTGTCTCAACTAGTTAGATCACCAAGTGTATATTATAACCGAGAAATTGATAAAAATGGTCGTGAGTTAATTACATCACAAATTATACCAACTCGTGGTACATGGCTAGAATTTGAAGCAGATGCAAGAGATGTATTATATGTTAGAATTGATAGAACTAGAAAAGTAACCTTAACAACATTATTACGTGCTTTTGGTCTTTCTAGTGATGATGATATTTTAAAACTATTTGGTGAAGATGACTTTCTTAAAAATACTATTGCAAAAGATGCAACTAAAAACTTAGATGAAGCTTTAATTGAAATATATGAAAAGTTAAGACCAGGAGAACCTGCAACACTAGATTCATCTAAAAACCATATTATTACTAGATTCTTTGATGAATTTAGATATGATTTAGCAAAAGTAGGACGTTATAAATTTAATCGTAAATTAAATATTGTAGACCGTCTTTTAAATCAAACACTTGCTGAAGATATTGTTGTAGATGAAGAAATTAAATATAAAAAAGGTACAGTTGTAACTAAAGAAATATTAGAAGATTTAAGAGAAATATTTAAAAATGGTTATGGACAAGAAGAAGTAAAGATTAATGATGAATTAGATACATATAATAAAATTCAAAAAGTAACTATCTATGACCCAAATGATAAGAAAAAGAAATTAATTGTCATTGGTAATGATCAGTCAATTGATTCAAAACGTTTAACAATTTCTGATGTTTATGCTGCTACATCTTATTACTTAAACCTTTTACATGGTGTAGGTAACTTTGATGAAATTGACCATTTAGGTAATCGTCGTATTAGACAAGTAGGAGAATTATTACAAAATCAATTTAGAATTGGTATTTCTCGTATGGAAAGAGTTATTCGTGAGAGAATGACTACTCAAGAAATGGAAGAAGTAACTCCTAAGACATTAATCAACATTAGACCAGTTACTGCTGCTATGAAAGAGTTCTTTGGTTCATCTCAATTATCACAATTTATGGACCAAACTAACCCTATCGCTGAGCTTACTAATAAACGTCGTTTATCAGCTTTAGGACCAGGTGGATTATCTCGTGATAGGGCCGGGGTAGAAGTTCGTGACGTTAACGCTTCTCACTATGGTAGAATCTGTCCTATCGAGTCACCTGAAGGACAAAACATTGGACTTATAACTTCACTTGCAAGTTATGCTAAGATAGATGAATATGGATTTATTATGACTCCATATCGTAAAGTTGTTGATTGTAAAATAACTGATGAAGTGGTTTACTTAACAGCCGATGAAGAACAAGACTATATCATCTCTCAATCAACAGTTGAAACTAATGAAGATAATGTTATTATTGATAAAACAGTCGCTGCAAGATTTAGAGATGAAAATATTCTTGCTAAACCAGAACAAGTAGATTACATTGATGTATCACCTCAACAAGTTGTATCAGTAACAACAAGTTGTATTCCATTTTTGGAGCATGACGATGCAACTCGTGCTTTGATGGGTGCTAACATGCAACGTCAAGCAATGCCTCTATTAAAAACAGAAGCTCCATTTATTGGTACAGGTGTTGAACATATCGCTGCTAAAGACTCAGGAGTTTGTGTTATCGCTAAAGCAGATGGTATTGTTGATTACGTTGATGCTAAGAAGATAATTATCGCTAATGCCAAAGGAAAAGATACATATTATCTAGCAAACTTTGAACTTGCAAACTCTAGTATTTGTTCACATCAAAGACCAATCGTTAGAGTTGGCGATAAAGTTAAAATGGGTGATATTATCGCTGATGGTAATAGTTGTGATAATGGAGAACTTGCATTAGGTAAAAATGTTGTAGTCGCTTTCATGACTTATAATGGATATAACTATGAGGATGCTGTAATCCTTAATGAAAACCTAGTTAAAGATGATAAATATACTTCCCTTCATCTAGAAGACTATGAGATGCAATGTCGTGAAACTAAACTAGGACCAGAAGAAATTACTCGTGATATTCCAAATGTTAGTGAAGAAGCTAAGAAAAATCTTGATGAACATGGTATCAT
>CALVVC010000010.1 GCA_944363755.1 uncultured Bacilli bacterium | reverse complement strand
TAATTAACATACTTATCACCAATATTAATTTTCCCATTTAATTCGCTTGTATTAATAAAATGCTGGGTTATTTGGTAAAATTGTGTTATAATAATGAGGAGAATAAATATTGGACATTTTTTTACATAGAAAGAAGGAAGACAATGTATTTAAGTTTTTGGGATATTATTGTGTGTATGTTTAAGGCTATCACTTGTACTACTTTAATAGTAATTCAAGGATTTATAACTTATTTATTTTACAATATTGGATGTAATTATTGCGATATGATTGGGGTACCTTATGATTTTTCTTTGACTGTAACCAGTCCTGGCATGGCTCTTGAAGTTGCAATTATTTTAACAGTTATAGAATTTGCTTTAATCGTTTGGATAATAAATAAGCTAAAAAAAATAAAGATTGTACAAAGCTTAGCTGATAAAATTTGCACAATGATGTAAGGATTGCTTTATAATAGTCAGCAGTATATAATAGTTGAAGTAGGTAATTCTGAGGAGAAGTGTATGGACGAAGTAATAAAAATTTTAGAAAAAAAAGCAATTAATAAAAAAGATTCTAGATTGATTTGTTCTGAATTTAGTGATATTGATGTAGAGACACTACTAAATTTATTAGTACCAGATGATGAACTTAGCAATGAAGTTTTAAATAAGTATGAGAATACTAAAGAAAATTATAGATTTATAGTGTATTGTTGTTTATACGATAAAAGGTATAACGTTTTCATTAATATTATGAATAAAGGGAAACTATATTCTAATGTTTTGAGAAAGAATTTCGATGATAAAGAAGTAGCACTTGATTATTTTAATGAACTGTCAATCGTTATAAAAAATAATGATCTAAATTCTTTGTCAAAAATATTATTACAGAGATTGACCAATTGAAGGTCCTTTTTTTTGAAATCAAATTGTGTTATACTTGTAATGTAGTGTAGAAGGAAATTGGCAAGCGTAATTTTTATATAAATAGATGGTAGTATTAGTCTATTTTGAGATTGGTACTATCATTTTTTGTTAGTACCAATATTATAGAAGGAGGTACTAGCATGAAAAGAATAAAAAAGGATGAATATGGTAGTTTTAGAATTAATTTGAAGAAACTTATGGATGATAATAATATATCTATTAATGAAATGAGCAGGTATGCTAATGTAAGATATGAAACAGTTAGAAAGTATTATAACAATGATTGTTATTGGTATGATGCAGAGATACTTGCAAAATTTTGCTATGTATTAGAATGCAAAATTAATGAATTATTGATATATGAACCAACAAAAACACTACAAAATGTTAGAATTTATAATTAAAATATACTTGTCAATATAGCCAATTTTATCAAAAAACACGATAAAGTTGGCTTTTTTATTTGAGGCTAAAATTTAATAAAGTCTTTTAAAATAAGCATTCATTGTGAGATTTTGAAGAAAAAAGAGGAAAAAATTTGGAAAAAAATAAGAGATAATTTTGGATATTGAAATAAAATTGATAGGCGGTATAATTATTATAATAGCAATGGCTATGCAGAAAGGAGAGGGGAAAAGATATACAACATTTTATTACATAAATGTGTAATTGAAATTAGAATTTCTAAATGCTATCATAGACAGCAATATATTTGATTTGTGGAGATGTGGTAGAATGAGGAGCGAGCTTATCGAATTATATTTTAGAGTCTGTTTTAATAATTTATCTTTTTCTCTTAAAAATATTTATCTAAAAAAGAGCGAATTACCTTATGGGTTTTTTGCTCTTTTTTTATTGAAGAGGAGGGATTAAATTGAAACATAATGATTATTTAAAAAAATACATTGTTGATCAATTTGATTATTTGGAATATAAGAAACTTGTAGAAATTTTTATAAATTTAATTGAAACATTACAAATTACAATTGGGGATTATGAAACTGGTATTAGTATCACTCCTAATTATGAGCTAACTTATAGTGGGTATTCAAATAAGCTTTCTAATTCTAAAATAGAATCATTTATAATCAAAGATTACAATACGGAATGTAAAGCTAAAATATGTATAAAAAAATTTACAATTGCTTTTAATAGATTAAATGATAATGAGAAAAAAATTTTTTATAGTACATTTATAGATAAAACCAAAGACGAAATAATTATTTCAGAATTTAACTTATGTAGTAAGGACTTAAATAAAATAAGGAAAAGTGCTGTAATTAAGTTTTCGTTATATTTGGGTTTTGATAAAATTATCAATCAAGTTTTTCAATAGATTAGAAAATGGAGGAGGATAAAAATGAAATTGGAAAATTTAAAGAGGTATCAGATTACGTATGTAACTGATAATCAAAAGCAAGAAATTATACTATATGGTTATAGTGAGAAAGAGGTAATTGCAAATGTAATTACTTTTTTTGTTTCTGTAGGAAAGAATATTGAACATGATTCAGTTAGTGCAAAGGAGATTAAAGATGAAAACGAAGATGAATGTAACTAGAGAAGAGTTTATTAAAATAATGTTAAAACTTTTAGGAAAGGGCAAAAACAATGAAGTATGATTATGAAAAATTAAGAAAAAAATTAACAAAATGTAAAGAAGTAGATGTAAATGCAATACAAGATAAAGATGTAGATGAAATATCAACAATAAAGATTGATAAAAGGAAATCGAGTAACGAAAGGATACTTGATTTTTTATGTAAGGCTAAAAATCCATATATATTCAAATGTGATGGAGTCATTGTTAAAATCAGTTTTTCTGATAACTCAAATATGACTGCCGATGATTGTCTGACTAATGTTTTAAAAAGATTATATAGATAAAATCAATGCTGGGATTTAAATATTCGCATCATCGTAAATAATCGACAAAAATACTATTATTTTTTTTGGAGGTGATTTAGAATGGCTGGTAGAGGCAAGAAAAAGCTCAGTAGAGAAGAATTAAAAAATCGCAAATGGCTATTCGGTGTCTATACCAGAAGATCATTCGATGATGGTGATGATGCAGAATCTAATACTATAATCAACCAAAAACATTTAATTGAAGCACACTTAGAAAAATTGTCTGAAAATATTGAAATAGTAGATTATTATGTGGATGATGGTTATACTGGAACAAATTTTAATAGACCTAATTTTAAACGACTTATGAATGATGTTTTATCTGGAAAGATTAATGGAATTATTGTTAAAGACTTATCAAGGTTAGGAAGAAACCATTTAGAAGTAGGAAAATATATAGAAGAAATATTTCCTTTGCATAGTATTAGAATAATTGCAGTAAATGATGATGTGGATTCTTTTAACAATCCAGAGTCTATCAGGAGTCTAAACGTACCAATAAAAAATCTAGTTAATGAAGGCGTTTCAAGAGACCTTTCAAAAAAGGTTGCCAGTGCTTATGTTTCAATGGCTAGAAATAGGCAATTTGTAGCTGGTACAACACCGTATGGATATGCTTTGGATCCAAATGATAAACACCATTTAGTAATTGATGAAAAAGAAGCAGAAATAATTAGAGAAATTTTTAAAATGGCATTAGAAGGAAACGGTCGAATTAAAATTTGCAAGTATTTAAATTCACAAGGAATATTATGTAGAAAAGAAATAAGTAGAAGAAAAAAGGCGAATTTGAGTTTGGAACCATTTGCACTTGAGTCTAGATATTATTGGTGTACTACCACAATAGGCAGGATTTTAACTAATGAAACATATATCGGTAATTTAGTCCAATTAAAGACCAAAAGAAAAGAATTTGGAAGTAAAAAAGCTACTAATGTAAAAAAAGAAGATTGGATTAGATGTGAAAATACGCATGAAGCAATAATATCAAAGGAAGATTTTGATAAAGTTCAAGAACAAATTAAATTAAACGAAAAAGCACATTCTAAACCGTTAAATATGTCTTTGTTTAGGGGAATTATCAAATGTTCTGATTGTGGTGGTGCAATGGTTAAACAAGATGATTTTAGAGGAAACAGAAACTGTTCAAATTATTTTTGTTTGAGCTATTTATCACGGCATAATAACTGTAGCCCGCATAAGATAAAAACTGACTTATTAGAGAATTCAGTTTTAGAGGCAATAAAACTTCAGATAAAACTTGTTATAGAATTAGATAAGAGTATATCAAAATTATATTTTAAAAATGATAAAAATAAGTTAGAAAAAGAATATAAAGAAAATATACAGATAGCAGAAATCAAGATAAATGCTTTAAAAGAAAAGAAAAAAGAAATATATAAAGATTGGAAATTCAATAGAATTGATAAATCTGAGTTTTCAAAACTTTATGAAGAGTGTAATCAAAATATTGAACTTTTAAATAGTAATATAGAACTTTATACTTCTACTTATAAAGAAACAGTTAAGATGTTAAAGAAAGATGATTATTGGATTGATCATTATAAAAGAAATAAAAAAATAAAGACATTGACTAGAAGTGTTGTTGTAGATTTAATTGAAAAAATAATAGTTTTTAATGACGGAAAAGTCGAAGTTATATTTAAATATCATGACGAGTATGAACAATTATTAGCGTTTTTAGAAAAGGAGATGGCAGATAATCGTGAAAAAATGGAAGTTTGGAGTGTATCTGAGACTGTCAGCTGATGAAAAAGGTAAAGATAATGAACAGTCCAACAGTGTAGTTAACCAAAGAAAAATTATTGAATATTATTTAAACGATAAAAAGGACATTACAATTTTTAAGTGTTATGTGGATGATGGTTATACTGGAACAGATTTTAATAGACCTGGATATAAAGAAATGTTAAATGATATAGAAACAAAAAAAATTAATGGAGTCATTGTTAAGGATTTATCGAGATTAGGAAGAAATTATATACAAGTAGGTAATTTCATTGATAAGATAGTTCCTTCTTATAAATTAAGATTTATTTCCGTTAATGATAATGTTGATTCCTTAAATAATCCTCGTCTTATGGATTCGCTTGAAATTCCTTTTAAGAATTTAATCAATGAAAATTACTCTAAGGATTCATCTATAAAACTTAGAACAGCATTGTCAGCAAGTAAGAAAGCTGGTAATTTTATTGGTAAGTATGCACCGTATGGATATATTAAAGATGAAAAAGATTGTCATAAGATAATAGTCGATCCTGATGCTGCTGCTGTTGTTAAGAGAATTTTTGAATTAGTATTAAGAGGTAAAAGTAAGCAAGAAATAAAAGAGGAATTGAACAATAATCATATATTAACACCGAGTATTTATATGAGAGATAGAATTGGAGCAGAAGTATGCAATCCTCGTACAAAATGGACAGTCTATATGTTGGATGCTATTTTGACAAATGAAACATATATTGGAACTTTAGTACAGGGAAAGCGAACAAGACTTAATCATAAGGCACATAACTTCGTCAGAGTCGCCGAAGGAGAATGGGTAGTATTTAAAAATCATCATGATGCTATAATTCGTGAAGATATTTTTTATCAAGTTCAAAACATTTTATATAATAGGAATGTTAAAGCGAATAAAAATGGTTCTTATCATACATACTCAGGTTTCTTAAAATGTTCTGATTGTGGCAAAAGTCTTTACAGGATAACTAGAACAAAAAGAGGAAAATTGCAAGCATTTTATTATTGCAGTACATATTTAAAAACAAAACAGTGTAGCAAACATCATATAACAGAAAGAAAATTAGATAACATTGTATTAAATGCTATAAATCAATATATTGAACTTATATGTGATATTGATAAACACATTGATGAAATCGTTTCGTATTCAAGAATTGATTATAATGAGGAAGTAAAAAAAATAAAGATAATAGAGATCAATAAACAAATATCTCAGTATGAAAATTTGTTAAGTGATTTAATTAAGGATTATCAAAATGATATAATTTCACAAGAAGATTTTGAAGAATTTAAAAATGATTATTTATATGAAACGAACAAATTAAAACAAGAAAAAGAAAAAATTGAATCAAGCAAATTTACGCAAAATAATCTGGATTGGATAAAAAAATTTAAACATCAAAAAAAGTTTACTGATATAAACAGAAGTATTATTAATGAATTTATCGATAACATTTATGTTGGCGATAAAGATGAAGTTGAAATTTCTTTTTTGTATAAAGATCAATATGAGGATGCACTTAAATATCTTAAAAGTAAAAATAATATGGTATAATTAGGTAGAAATATTTTCGTATTTATTAAAAAAAGGAGGTAGATTTTTATGAATAAAGAAGATAATAGGGGGGTTAATAAAATTGGTATCAACTGGTATCCAGGCCATATGGCTAAGACTAAAAGAGAAATAAGAGAAAAAATTAATCTAATAGATATAATCTATGAAGTAATAGATGCAAGAATGCCTATATCTTCTAAGATTAAAGATATTGATGACTTAATTAAAGACAAACCTAGAATATTAATTATGACTAAATATGATTTGTGTGATAAATTAGAAACTGATAAATTTATTAGTTATTATAAAAGCTTAGGTTATAAGGTGGTAGCAGTTGATCTTACTAATAATAAAAATGTTAAGAAAATATTAGATTTAAGTGATAGTGTTAGCAAAGAACTTAATGAAAAAAGAAAGTCTAAAGGTCTTAAACCTCGTAATTTAAGAGCTTTAATTATAGGAATACCTAATGTAGGTAAGAGTACTTTAATTAATAGATTAGTGGGTAAAAAAGCAGCAGGAGTAGGTAATAAACCAGGTTTTACTAAGAGTCTTTCTTGGATTAGAATTAATAAAGATATAGATTTATTAGATTCACCTGGAATCTTGTGGCCTAAACTTGAAAATCAAGAAGAAGCTAGAATACTTGCAATATTCTCATCTATTAAAGAAGAAATACTTAATAAAGAAGACCTTGCTTTATTTGCAATAGATATCTTAACTAAATTATATAAAGATAAATTAGAAAGTCGTTATAATATCAAAGTAGATAATATGACTAATTTAGAAATAATGGAATTTATTGCTAAAAAAAGAGGTTGTGTTACTAAAGGTAATATTATTGATTATGAGAAAGTTTCTACTATCATTTTAAATGATATTAAAAATAATGCTTTTAAAGAAATAACTTTAGATAGAATAGAAAAAGACTAGAGTATTGAGCTTTCTAGTCTTTTTGTGAGAGATGAACATTGAAAGGATATGTTTATTATGAATTTAAAAAGGAGTTGGTTCAAACATAAGCATGAGAAAATAAATGAAGAAAACACAAAAACAAATATACCTACATATTTTTTTTCATAATAAACTTTTCTCCTTTCGCTATCACTATAACAGATTGTTTTATTCTTTGCAAAAAATGAATTTTTAAAATCTGGGACAAAAATAGGTTGAAAATTAGTAAAAAATGCTCTTTTTCCCTAAAATTCACTCCAAAATTAGCTCGAATTTTCAAAATTCATACTTTTTAAAAAAATTACAAAAAAAAGAAATGTGCGTGTACACTATCCACATTTCTTTATTTTTCCATATTATTTACGGCTTTAGTAAGTCTTGATTTTAATCTAGCAGCTTTATTCTTATGAACTAATCCACTAGTACAAGCTTTATCTACTCTTTGTAATGCGATATTTAATTTATTAGATGCTTCTTCTTTATTGCCTGTTACTACTGCTTTCTCACAATTTTTAACAGCAGTTCTCATACTAGATTTAACTAAAGTGTTAACATCTCTTTTTCTTGCATTACTACGTACTCTTTTTTTAGCACTTCTAATATTTGGCATGTTTTCACCTCACTTTTGTAAACAATCTAATTTTACCAAATAATAGTATATTTTGCAAATACTTTTGTATATTTTTGTTAATAATATATATAGAAAGGAAGTTGAGATTTATATGCATGAAATAGATTTAAGTAAATATAGACTAAGAACAGATTTAATAGTAGAGCATCTTAGTAAATTTAAAGATTATAAAAAATGTGAAGAACAATATAAAGATATTAAAATAGAAACTATTACTTTAGATAAAGATAGTGCTAAGATTGTTTCTAAAAAAGAAGGTATCTATAAGACTATATACTTTGAAGATGTAACTGATGAAGATAATTTTAATAATTTATTATATGTTACAACTTGTACTTTAAAAGATTTATTTAAAAGTATAGATATTAAAGATAATTATAGTGGGTTAATAGTTGGTCTTGGTAATAGGAAAGCGACTCCTGATGCTTTGGGACCTTTAACTATTGATTCTATTAAAATAACAAGACAAGTAGTAGAATTAGGCTTGCCTTTAGATTCTAAATATAGAGTTATTTCTTCTTTAGTACCAGGGGTAATGGGAACTACAGGGATTGAGACTAAAGAAATTATAGAAGGGGTAATAGAAAAAATAAAACCAGACTTTTTAATAGTAATAGATGCCCTTGCTGCTTCTAGTATTGAACGTATTAATAAAACTATTCAAATAACTGATACAGGAATTCATCCAGGAAGTGGTCTTTTAAATAACCGTTTTGAAATTAGTAAAGAAACATTAGGATTACCTGTAATTGCTATTGGTATACCAACTGTTGTAGATGCAACAACAATAGTTAGTAATACTATAGATTATATCTTTAGACATTTCTCTTATGAAAAAGAAAATATTAATAATAATAAATTAAAACTAGTTCCTTTAATTAATAGAGATTATAAAAGTCACAATAATACTTTAAATAAAAAAGAAAGAGAAGAGGTTATGGGTCTAATAGGAAATCTATCTGATAGTGAGATTAAGACATTAATTACTGAAGTTTTAACACCTTTAGGTTATAATTTATTAGTAACTCCTAAAGAAATAGATTTTGTTATAGAAAAATTAAGTCTTCTTCTATCTAAAGCTTTAAATAAAAGTTTGGAATTAAATTAATTCGACATAATTTTAATAACTCTTTTATTATTATGTAATAAAGGAGATTTTTTATGAAGAAAAAGTTTATAGCAAAGAGTAAAAAAACTAAAAAAATAAAATTTAGAATCATACTTTTTATTATTATGATTTTTTCTTCGTTTATTATAACTATTAAAGCTTTATCTAAATATAATTTACCATATCAAAATAGTGATTTAGTAAATTTTCTAATAGAAAATAATAATCCTTTTATTATTAATAGTAAATCTAATTATAGTTATTTTCATAAACTTATGAGTAAACTAATAGATTTAGATTTAACAAAACCTGTATCAATTTTAGATACTAATTTTAAGGGTTTAACTAAAAATATAGATAAAGAAGATAAAAAGTTAAAACAAGTAAGTAAAGAAGATGTGTTAAGTAGTGATAAACCAACAATATATTTATATAATTCTCATGATACTGAAGAGTATAAACCATCATCTTTTGCAGAGTATAGTGTTATGCCAACAGTTAAACTATCAGATTATATTTTAAAAGAAAAACTAGAAGATAATGGATTTTGTGTCTTAATAGAAGAACAATCTATTAGTAGTATTAGAAGTAGTTTAGGACTTAATTATGCTGGAAGTTATGAAGCTAGTAGAGTATTAATGGAACAAGCAAAAGAGAAGTATCCTAGTTTAGTATATTTTATTGATATACATAGAGATTCTTTAAATCATGATAGAACTACTTTGACTTATAATGAAAAAAACTATGCTAAAGTAATGTTTTTAGTAGGATTAGAAAATCCTACTTATGATGGAAATTTAGATTTTAGTACTATGATAAGTGAGAGTATAAATTCTAAAGTACCTGAACTTTCTAAAGGGATATATAAAAAAGAAGGAGTAGGAGTAAATGGTGTTTATAATCAAGACTTTTCTAATAGAACTATTCTAATTGAAATAGGAGGACCTGAAAATACAATAGATGAAGTATATGAAACTCTTTTGGTCTTAAGTGAAGTATTAACTGAGGTGATAGAAAGTGACCAAGACTAATATAGCAAGATTAATTATTATAATTTTAATATTTCTATTTTTTGTTTTGTATTTTATGCAAGTATCAGGATATAGTGAATATACAAGAAATAAAGAGAATATGCTAACAGAAGATAGGATAAAAGAATATGAAAATGATATAGAAGTTGGAAAGGATGTAACTATTAAAGATTATCTTAATAAAGATAGAGTTAATTATGATAATAAAGTATCAAATCTAGGCCTTAATTTATCAGAGTTAATAGGAGATGTTTTTGATAAAGGAATGAATGCTTTCTTTGAGATGTTAAATGAAGCGGTATCGTCGTAAATATTTCTTTATTATCTTTTTTAGTAAAAAAAATAAAATTTATATTAATTTTGAAAATTCGAGTGATTTTGGGAGTGAATTTTAGGTATAAAGGGCTATTTTTACTAATTTTCACTCTTTTTTTGGTCCAGATTTTGAAAATTCACTTTTTGCATTACTTTTCTTTCTATGGTAGATTTAAAGCACTTTCTGGAAAGTATTTAATTAAGAAAGGAGAGTGTTTATGTACACTGGATATAGTGAAGAAGAATTATTTCAATTAATTAATGTTTTAAGAGCAGAAGATTTAAGAAAAGAACTTATAAGAAAAGGAGAAGTATTACCTGCAACTGAAGATATTATCTTTAAAAATGTTATGATGACTAGACCCGGTTTTTTAAGTATTATTTTAGAATATTTCTTAGGTATTGATAGAGAAATAATAAAGAAAAATATGCGTTTAGAAAATACTTCTTTACCTGTTAACAATGCTAAAGAAAAGAAGAAAGTTACTGATATAATAGTAAGAGTAGGTATAAATGTTATTAATCTTGAGATGAATGCTGAATGTTATGAAGGATTAATAGATAGAAATGTAAAATATGCAGCATCCCTACTTAATGACGTGACTTTTAGGGGAGAGGATTATGATAATAAGCATATAGTAATACAAATAAACTTTGATTTAGATTGGCAACATGATGATAGAGAAATAGTAAAGTTTGTATTAATGGATCCTGTTAATAATATAGTTTTAACAGAAAGTTTACAAATTTATAACATTAACCTTTTAAAATTTTATGAAAAATATTATAATGATATTGAGTTAAGCGAGTTTGAAAGGGCTATAACTTTACTAACTTTAAAAAAACGTAAAGATTTAGAAAAGATTAGTGAAGGAGTTGAAGGGTTAATGGAAGCGAAAGAAGAAATTGAAAAACTATCTAATGATATAGGTATAATAGGTGCTTATGATTATAAGAAACATTTAGAATGGGAAATGAAACAAAAGGCAAAAGAATATGTTAAAGACGATTTAGTAAAAATTGAAGAAGGTAAGAAATTTATAGAAGATAATACTAAGATACTTGAAGAAAAGGATAAGGTGCTTGAAGAAAAGAATAAGGCTCTTGAAGAAAAGGATAAGGTGCTTGAAGAAAAGGATAAGGTGCTTGAAGAAAAGGATAAGGCTCTTGAAGAAAAGGATAAGGCTCTTGAAGAAAAGGATAAGGCTCTTGAAGAAGGACAGAGGTCTCTTGAAGAAGATAAAAAATCTTTTGATAAAGAGAAAGAAGAACTAGCAAAGAGGATGTTAGATATGAATTTAACTATTGATGATATTATTAAAACAACAGGATTGTCTAAAAAACAAATCGAAGAGTTAAAAAAGTCTTAAAAATATGATAATATAGTAACTGATGTTACTATATTATTTTTTAGGAGGTGGCGTTTATGAAACAAGAAAATATTCGTAATTTTTCCATAATTGCTCATATAGATCATGGTAAAAGTACTTTAGCGGATAGAATTTTAGAAGAAACTAAAGCAGTTACTGAAAGAGAAATGAAAGACCAATTATTAGATTCTATGGATATAGAAAGAGAACGTGGTATTACTATTAAATTAAATGCTGTATCTATTAATTATAAATATAATAATGAAATATATCTTTTAAATTTAATAGATACTCCTGGTCATGTTGATTTTTCCTATGAAGTTAATCGTTCTCTTGCTTCTTGTGAAGGTGCTATTTTAGTTGTTGATGCAACACAAGGAATAGAGGCTCAAACTCTTGCTAATCTTTATCTTGCTATTGATAATAATTTAACTATTATTCCTGTTATTAATAAAATAGACTTACCTAGTGCTGATATTCCTAAAGTAGAAGAAGAACTTATTAATTTAGGCTTTAATAAAGAAGAAATTGTCTTAACTAGTGCTAAGACTGGTGAAGGAATAAAAGAATTACTTAATGCAATAATTACTAAAATACCTGCTCCTTTAGGGGATAATTCTAAAGCTTTACAAGGGTTAATTTTTGATAGTGTTTATGATTCTTATCGTGGTGTTTTAACTGCTGTTCGTATTTTTAATGGTAGTGTTAAAAAGGGAGATACTATTTATATGTTAGATAGCCACGCTAGTTATGAGGTGTTATCAATATTAAAGAATACTCCTAATGAAGTAGAAGTTAATGATTTAAAAACAGGAGAAGTAGGTTATATTTATGCTTCTATTAAAAGTATTAGTGATGTTCATGTGGGTGATACTATTACTTTAAATTCTACTAAAGAAAAAATAGAGGCTTTACCAGGTTATAAAAAATTAAAAAGTGTTGTTTATTGTGGGCTTTATCCTATAGAGAATAATCAGTTTGAAGAACTACGTGATTCACTTGCTAAACTAAAGTTAAACGATGCTGCCTTAGTTTATGAGCCTGAAACATCTGTTGCTTTAGGTTTTGGTTTTAGGACTGGTTTTTTAGGATTATTACATATGGAAGTAACAATAGAACGTATAAAAAGAGAATTTAATATAGAATTAATTGCTACAACTCCTTCTGTTATTTATAAAGTAACTCTTACTGATGGTACTACTATAGAAGTAGATGCCCCTAATAAGATGCCTCCTAAAGTAAAGATAAAAGAAATAAAAGAGCCTTTTGTTAAGACTTCTATTTATACTCCTAAAGATTATATAGGTCCTTTAATGGAGTTATGTCAAGATAAAAGAGGTAGTTTTATTAATATGAGTTATTTGGATGAAGATAGAGTCTCTCTTATTTATAAATTACCACTATCAGAGATAGTCTATGATTTCTTTGATAAATTAAAATCAATTACTAAAGGATATGCTTCATTTGATTATGAAGTTATAGGTTATGAAGTAAGTGATTTAGTAAAATTAGATATTCTATTAAATGGGGAAATAGTAGATGCTCTTAGTATGATTGTTCATAAAGACTTTGCTTATAATCGTGGTAAACTTATTGTTCATAGATTAAAAGAAGTAATACCAAGACAACTTTTTGAAGTTCCTATTCAAGCTTCTATTGGTAATAAAGTAATTGCTAGGAGTGATATAAAGGCTTTAAGAAAAGATGTTCTTGCTAAATGTTATGGTGGAGATATTACAAGAAAGAAAAAACTTTTAGAAAAACAAAAAGAAGGTAAAAAGAAGATGAAACAAATTGGTAGTGTTGAAGTTCCTCCTGATGCTTTTCTTGCTATACTTTCTGCTAAAGAAAATTAGACTTTAAAAATAGATTAATTTCTTATATACTTAATATGAGGGATATGTAATGAATAGTAGAATTGAATTAAATAAAGATAAACAAAAGGATATAGATAGAGAAAAACAAGCAGAGAAAGTAAAAAAGATAGTTAAGATGATAGTAATATCTTTTATTATAATCTTCTTACTTACATTTTTTTACATTACTAATATTGGTACAACTTCTTTAATAGTTAATGAAGAGGCAATTGTTAATTCTAAATTACCAGAGTCATTTAATGGCATTAAAGTTATTCAGTTTGGAGATTTACATTATAATAATAACAACTTATTAAAAGATGTTGTTGATGCTATTATTAAAAGAAATCCAGATTTAATTATTTTTACAGGAGATTTGTTGGGTAATGAAACTTTAACTCCAAAAAATAGAAAAAAATTAGTTAAAGAGTTAAAGAGATTAAACTCTACATTAGGTAAATATGCAGTTTTAGGAGAAAGTGATAATAGTGATGCTATATCTATTTTAGTAGATTGTGGTTTTAAGGTATTAGATGATAGTAATGAATTTATTTATAATGAGTCTAATAATCCTATTATGTTAGTCGGTTTAAATACTAATAATGATGTAATTAATTATGATAAGGCTTTTACTAATTATAATCCTAATATTTATACTATAACAATATTTCATAAACCTGATTATATAGATAATTTTATAAAAAATTATAAAATAGATTTAGCTTTAGCAGGACATTCTCATTTAGGAGAGATTAGAATACCTTACTTATTTAATCTAGCTTCTAAAGATAAGGCTTCTAAGTATATAAATTCATATTATGAAATTAATAATACTAAGTTTTATATAACTAGTGGAATAGGTACTGATACTTATGATATTAGAATTAATGCTAGACCTTCTATTAATTTCTTTAGACTTAGGAAAACAACTTAGTAAAGAAGTTTTCTTTTTTCTTTTCTTTTTTTATATAAAGAGGAATAGTTTCTATTTTTTTATTATAAAGACTAATTTTAATATTACCGACTTTACCTTCTTTAATAGAATCATCTATACTAGCAAGGACTTTAACATTATCTTTTTCTTTTAAGGTTAAAGGGTAAGTAAAAGAATTATTTATATAATATTTATTATTATCTATTAATAAATCAAAATCATTTTTATCTACTATATTGTAGTTACTATAATTATCAAATACATATTCTGCTAATCTTTTATGATTATTATATTCATCATTATCATCTAAAGTAACAATAATTATTTTTAAATCATTCTTTTTATGAGTAGTAACAAGTGTTTTACCAGCACTAGGAGTATATCCATTTTTACCACCAGTACAATATTTATAATCACCTAATAATTTCATTCTATTATACCAAAGATAACTTTTATTATCTGTTTTAACTCTATATTCTTCACTACTAGTTATTTTTCTATAAGTTTTATTTTTATAAGCATATCTTGTTAATTTTGCCATATCTCTTGCAGTAGAGTAGTTTTTTGTCACTTCATCAAGTCCATGAGGATTTTTAAAAGTAGTATTAGTCATTCCAATTTCTTTCGCTTTTTTATTCATCAGTTTAACAAATTCTTTTTCACTACCTGCAACTGCTTTTGCAATTACAACTGATGCATCATTACCACTTCTAAGCATTAGTCCATAAAGTAGATCAATTAATTTCATTTTTTCTCCAACTTCTAAATATATACTAGTTCCATACATTTTTAAAATTTCATCTTCAACTTTAATCGTTTTATCTAAGTTTCCTTCTTCTATTGCAATAATACAAGTCATTATCTTAGTAGTAGATGCGATAAGTTGTTTTTTATCAGCATTATTTTCATATAAAACTCTACCACTATCTATATCCATAACAATAGAACTTTTAGCAGTATCAAAAGTATCTTCTTTACAAAAAACATTTAAAGGAATTAAAAATAATAACAATATAACTAATACTTTATTCATAGTACTTCACCTAATAAAACTTATTCTAAAAAAATGAAAGTATAACTTTCTTTATTAGTTTAATAATATTAATAGTGAAAAATGCACTGTCTGATTTAAGAAAGTTGCACAATGAAAGAGTAGAAAACTGCACAATAAAATTAAAGAAAGTTGCACAATGATATAAAATGTGATATTATGTTAGTGAGGTGAAATAATATGGCATTAACAAAAGAAGGATATAAAGAAAGATTAATTGACAAAAAAATTGATAGATATTTAAAAATATTTGGAGCCTTAAGTATAGAAGGTCCAAAATGGTGTGGTAAGACTTGGACTTCTCTAAATCATTGTAATTCTGCCATTTATTTAGATGAGACAGAAGAAAATTATAATACAAGGGCGAAAGCAGAAATTGATGTTGGCCTTATACTTGGTGAAGATTATCCCGAATTAATAGATGAGTGGGGAAGAATACCTGCTGTATGGGATGCCGTTAGACATAGATGTGATATGGATAAAATAAAAGGAAAATATATTTTAACAGAATCTACTACTATTAGAGATAAAAGTAAAATACATCATTCTGGGGCAGGAAGAATAGATAGATTAAAAATGTATTCTATGAGTCTTTACGAATCAGGAGATTCAACTGGAGAAATATCACTTACTGATATGTTCGAAGGAAAAAAAGTATGTAAAACAGTAAAGATAAAACCAACTTATGAAGGACTTGCTAAACTTATAGTTAGAGGTGGTTGGCCTGAAAATATATCTACTGATGATAATGACTTACATATATTACCTCAAAGCTATATAAATGCAGTTTTAGAGTCAGATATTTCTAAAGATGGAGTTTTAAGGGATAAAAATAAAATGCAAATGCTTTTAAAGTCACTTGCTAGAAATGAAAGTACAGTTGTAAGTAATAATACCTTAATAAGAGATATTGAAGAGGTAGCAACAGATGAAGAATACACTGTGAGTAGAAATACCATTACAGATTACTTAAATATTTTAGAAAATTTATATTTACTTGAAAATCAAAAAGCTTATACAACTAATTTAAGATTTAAAGAAAGAGTTGGAAAATCATCAAAAAGACATTTTACAGATCCATCACTTGCTTGTGCAGTTCTTTCTATTACACCTAAAATATTAGAAAATGATATAAGAACTTTTGGTTTAATGTTTGAAGCTTTAGTAGAAAGAGATTTAAGAATATATATAGAGAGTTTAGATGGAAAACTTTATCATTATAGAAATAATAATAATGGTGTAGAAGTTGATGCAATTGTTGAGCTTCCTACTGGTGAATTTGGAGCGATTGAGATTAAGTTAGGTACAAATGAAATAGAATCTGCTAAAGAAAGTTTAACAAAGTTTTCTAATGAGGTAAAAGTGGAGCCTAAATTTAAATGTATTATATGTGGATTGTGGGATGCAGTAGTAAAAGATGAAGAAACAGGTATTTACATTATTCCAATTACGGCTTTAAAGCCTTAGTATATAAAGAAATATAACTATTACAAATATTTCTTGCTTTTTTCCCTTATATAATTCATACTAGAATTAGGAAGGAGGATAAATGGTGAGAGGAGTAAAATTATTTGGTATCTTAGTAGTATCAATACTATTTATAACAGGTTGTGGAGGAGAAAAAACATTAACTTGCACAAATAGTGAAGAAGATAGTGGTATCAAAATGAATCAAGAAATAACTATGACTTTTAAAGATGATAAGATTAATTACCTTAAAATGAGTATTGATAATGAAGCTACTGATGATACTATTATTGATAACTGGGATATGTTTGCATCTATGTTAGATTCACAATTTGAAGAGACAGATAAAGATGGCGTTAGTTTAAAAACTAATAATAATAAAGATAAACATACTTATAATGTCTCATTAGAAATTGATTTAACAAAAGCAAGTGATGATGCCCTATCAGAATATGGTTTAGATGGTATTGCGGATGAAAAAGCTACTTATGAAGATACTAAAAAAGATGCAGAAGCTGATGGATTTACTTGTAAATAAAAGAGAAGAAAAGTCTTTCGCTTTTCTTTTTTTTGTGCTATAGTAATTTATAAGAATAGGAGGAGTTTAAATGACAAAAGGGAGTGCTAGAAAAGAAGTAATAAGACATGAAGAAGTATCAAGCTGGGTATATATTCTTTTATTAACTGCAATTGCAATACTAGGCTGGGTATTAGGTAAGTTTGATTTTAATATAGGTAAAGCAAGTTTAACATTTGCAATATTCGCTTATCCATTTAGATACTTTGTAGCAAATATTATTACTAAAAAATATGGTTATAAGGAGACTATGAATGGTATTAGTTATTCTGCTTGTTTAATGTTACTATTCATAATAGTAGCAAGCTTATTAGGTCAAAGAGATATTGATTATATTCCTGTAACAGGAGAGATATTTGCATATCTTGTAAGTCAAATGGTT
>CALVVC010000009.1 GCA_944363755.1 uncultured Bacilli bacterium | reverse complement strand
AAGTACTTCCTTTAGTAAAAGATAAACAATATAAAAATCTTGTTATAAATCAAACTGAATATTTAAACAAATATAAAAGTGACTTAATGAGGAAGGTTAAGAAATTCATATTACAATATAATAAAAATCTTTTACCTAAAAGAATTATGGATAGATGTTGTGACTTTAATCTATTAGAAAAAAAATGTAGACAATATGAAAAAGAAGAAGTTTCTGTTTAAAAAATACTTTACAAAATGTAATCCATTTGATATTATATTGTTGTAACAAAAAAGTGGAATACCCTTGCCGTAGTAGGGACTAAAAAAAGCGGAATACCCTTGCCGTAGTAGGGACTGAAAAAAGCGGAATACCCTTGCCGTAGTAGGGACTGAAAAAAGTGGGCGATTTTTAATTAAGTCGCCCTTTTATTATAATCAGGAGGTTTTGGATGAAAACATTAAAAATATACTATATTGATAATAATTATATTAACTATTTAAGACAATTTGATAATAGAGTTGCCTACAATAAAAGTAAAGCTAGACCTTATGTAGGAGTTGTCTATACTTTTAACAACCAAACTTACTTTGCCCCACTTTCAAGTCCTAAACCAAAACATTTAACTATGAATAATAGGGCTCTTGATATATTTAAAATCAAAGATGGAGAACTTGGTATAGTTAATATTAATAATATGATACCTACACCAATATCTTGTTTAACTGAAGTACTTCCTTTAGTAAAAAATAAACAATATAGAAAACTAATTATTGAACAAACTACTTATTTAAATAATCATAAAAGAGAATTGTTAGATAAAGTTAATTTCTTTATGCTAAAATATGATACTAATAAACTTTCTAAAAGAGCTAAAGATAGATGTTGTAATTTTAGGCTCTTAGAAGAAAAATGTAAAGAATATGAAAAAGAAGAAGTTCTTATTTAGACTTCTTCTTTTTCATATCTAATAATACTTCTTTTCTTGAAAAGTTTTCTTTACCTTTTTTATCTTTACCTAGTGCTTTTACTAAGATAATATCTCCTTCTTTTACAATATCTTCAGTCTTTTCAATATGTTTAGTATCAAGTTGTGATACATGAACTAATCCTTCACAACCAGGCCATATTTCTACAAAGCATCCAAAGTCATGAACACCTACTACTTTTGCTTCATAGACTTTACCTACTTCTACTTCTCTTGCAACATCTTCAATCATTTTAACAGTTTTATCAATAATATCTTGATTGCTATGATATACAATTACTCTACCATCATCTTCTAAATCTACTTTAACTGCATTAATATTATTAACATCAGTTACATTACTACAATCACAAATAATCTTAGTAATCATCTCTCCACCTTTACCTATAACATCACGTATTTTAGATGGAGAAATATAGAATACTTTAGTTTTAGGAGCATATTTAGATACTTCCTTACGAGGCTTAGGTATTTGTTTTTTAATAACATCAAGAATTTGTAATCTTGCCTTACGAGCTTGATCTAAAGCTTCTTTTAATATTTCTTTAGTTACACCTTTTATTTTAATATCCATTTGTAAAGCCGTTATACCATCTTTAGTTCCTGCTACTTTAAAGTCCATATCACCTAAATGATCTTCCATACCTGCTATATCTGTTAGAATTGTATAATCATCACCACTTGTAATAAGACCCATAGCAATACCTGCAACTGGAGCTTTAATAGGAACACCTGCTGCCATTAAACTCATACAACCAGCACAGATTGATGCTTGTGAACTACTACCATTACTTTCTAGTATTTCTGATACAACTCTAATTGTATAAGGAAATTCATCTTCACTAGGTATTACTTGTAAAAGAGCTCTTTCACCTAAGGCTCCATGACCAATCTCACGCCTTCCAGGGGCACCATATCTTCCTGTTTCACCAACTGAAAATTGTGGGAAGTTATAATGTAGCATAAATCTTTTTTCATCTTCTAAACTAAGTCCATCAAGAATTTGATGCTCACCTAATGCTCCTAGTGTAGTAACAGCAAGACATTGTGTTTCTCCTCTTGTAAATAAAGCAGAGCCATGAGTTCTAGGAAGTAAATCTATACCAGTAGATAAAGGTCTAATCTCATCCATTTTTCTACCATCAGATCTAATATGTTCTTTAACAACAATATTTCTAAATAGACGATATTCTACATCACTAAATATTTTATTAACTGATACTAGAAGAAGGTCTAATTCTTCTTTTTCAAGATCATCATTATCTTCCTTATATTTCTCTATTAAGTTATCTTTTATCTCATCAATTCTTTCATATCTTTCTAATTTTTCTTTAATTCTTAAAGCTTTATCTAAGTCTTTCTCTATTAATTTAGTAACTTCTTTTTCTAAAGATGAATCAATTTCTAAACATTCATATTCAAAAGGAGCGATACCAATATCAGAAATAACTTCTTTTTGCCATTTACATAATTCTTTAATAGCCATATGTCCTTTCATTAATCCTTCAAGCATGATTTCTTCACTAACTTCCTTAGCTCCTGCTTCTACCATATTAATAGCATCACTTGTTCCAGCAACAGTAAGGTCTAATTCGCTTTTTTCTAATTCTTCTACTGTTGGATTAATAATATATTTACCATCAACATACCCTACTTTAACTCCAGCGATAGGTCCCATGAAAGGAGCCCCACTAATCATAGTTGCTAAAGATGAACCTAACATCGCTGTTAGTTCAGGAGAACAATCTTGATCAACAGATAAAACAGTATTAATTACTTGTACTTCATTCTTAAAATCTTCCATAAATAAAGGTCTCATTGGCCTATCAATCATCCTTGCTGCAAGAGTAGCAGCATCAGTTGGTCTTCCTTCACGTTTAATAAAACCTCCTGGAATCTTACCAACAGAATAAAGTTTCTCTTGATAATTAACTGTTAATGGAAAGAAATCACTTAATAAATTAGCCTTCTTATTAATAACAGTTGCACTTAATATAACTGTATCATTATATCTAACTAAAACAGAACCAGAAGCTTGTTTAGCAAGCTCTCCATGTTCTACAACTATTTTCTTTCCATAAAAATCATATTCATATACTTTCTTAGTCATTTTTACTTCCTCCACAAATCTATTATATAATATCAGAAAAAAAGAACTTTCACAAGTTCTATTTTCTTAAACCTAACTTCTTAACTACTTCACGATATTTTGTAACATCTTTTTTAGCTAAGTAATTAAGCATATTACGTCTTTGTCCTACTTTCATTAAAAGACCTCTTCTTGAATGATGATCATGAATATGAGTCTTTAAATGCTCTGTTAAATTCTCAATCTCTTTAGTTAAAATTGCTATTTGTACAGATGCAGAACCAGTATCATGCTCATTAACACCAAAGTCTTTAATTATTTGTTGCTTTTCTTCTTTTGTTAAAGCCATAATTACCTTCCTTTCTTTGTATTATTCGCCCTATCTTGGTAAATGGTATAAGGAAGAACTCCAACTACTAAGATAAGGTAACGCATATAATATACTATATTTTTTTCGTTTTGTCTATCATTTATAATAAATTTATGATAATATTTACCTAAGGATGTGAATATATGGCAAGTGCAATTATACATATAGCAGTCGCAAAAGAAATAAATAAGAAATTAAATATGAATGAAAAAGAACTATTTTTAGGAACAATCGCTCCTGATATTAGCAAACATTTAGGAGAAACTAAAGTAAAAAGCCATTTTTTAACTGAAAATAGTACTAATTTACCTAATCTTAAATACTTCCTAAGTAAATATCAATCTAATCTAAATAATCCCTTTATAATGGGGTATTATATTCATTTATTTACTGATTATCTATGGTTTAAATACTTTATTAATAGAATACATAATAATAATTATATAAAACTATTATCAGGAGATACTATAAAATGCAGCAAAGAAGATATTACAAAAATAATATATAATGACTATAGTAATTTAAATATCTCACTAATTGAAGAATATAACTTAGACTTATCTTTATTTTATGAAAAGTTAGAAACTCCTAATATTGATTTTGATGAAATACCAGTTGATAAGTTACAGATAATAGTTGATAAGATGGGTATAATTATTGAAAATAGTAAAAGAGGTGGAGTTTATTCTTTTAATATAGATAATATTAAGTCATTTATAAAACTTTGTACTGATATAATAAGTAATGATATTAAAATGAGACTTAATTAGCCTCATTTATCATTTTAAAACAAATTAATTTATTATTAGCATTCTGATAAATCGCTAGAACTTTATTATCTTTAATAAATAAAACCTTATCTTTAATATTATAACTATTATTAATTAATGCTCCATTAAGTACCCTTTTATAGTCTTTATCACTTATCTCTTTTGTTTCAATATCTAAAGCTTCTCTTATAGTAATTAACTTACTATTTATAGTTACATTATCTAAGTCTATAGCATTATCTAAACTAAATTTACCTTGTTTAGTTCTTAATAAACTACTCATAGTACAAGGAATATTTAAAAACTCTCCCATATCTTTAATTAAACTTCTAATATAAGTTCCTTTAGATACAATACATCTAAATTTGAAACAATCTTCTTTATAATCTAATAACTCTAATTCTTTAATTATCACTTTTCTTTTTGGCAATTCTATATCTTTATTACTTCTAGCATATTCATATAATTTTTTACCATTAACTTTAATAGCAGAAAACTTAGGAACAGTTTGTAAATATTCTTTTTTAAACTCTTTAAATAGGATATCTAACATATCTTTAGATATTCTTTTATCACTAGTTTTTTCAATTTTACCTTCTAAATCTAAAGTATCTGTTTCAAGTCCTACTTTTACTTCTGCAATATATTCTTTATCAGTATATGTTAATAATTCATTTATTTTAGTTGCCCTATTAATAGTAACAACTAAAAGTCCTTCTGCTAAAGGGTCAAGTGTTCCATTATGACCTATTTTTTTAGTATCAAAGACTTTCTCTAATTTATCAATAACATCTCTTGAAGTAATACCTTTAGGTTTATTTACTAATAAAACACCACTCTTATTATAGAGTTTATCATACTCTTCCAAAGTTAAGTTATTATCCATTATTATCCTAGCAGTAGTTTTACCAACATAACGATAATGCCAAGGCTCATAACTATAACCTGTAATTTTTTCTTTTCCTTTAGGATATCTAAGTATTAAACCATATTCTTTTAATCTCATAATTATTTTATTAAAAATATCCATATATGGCGTTAAATCTTGATATTCATCTACTACTTTACCATTAACAATAATATCTATATCAAAACAAAGTCCTGTATGATGCTCAGAATATCCACTCTTAGCAACATATTTTTCAGTATATGAACTACCAAAAATTTTTAAATATTTATTATTAATATCTAGTTGTTCTTCTATACTTCTATAACCACTATTAATAGATATTATAATATTATCTTTCTCTAAGTCTTTTTTTAACTTTAAATAAGCATTTAAAGTTCTTTTTTCTAATAGATACACTTCACCTTTATTATTAGTTATTTCTTTTAAAATAATATTATTAAAATTATCTTTATTATAAGGATAATTTTTATTAACAATAATCTTATAATTCATATTATTCCTCATTTATCTTATCTATAATTTTATCAATATTCTCTCCATAAGAAACTGATTCATCATAGAAAAACTTAAGTTCTGGAATATTTCTTATCTCTATTCTTTTAGCAAGTTCCCCTCTAATAAAACTACTTGCATTATTTAAAGCTTTTAAAGTTCCCTCTTTATTTTCATTATCTAAAACTGTTACATATACTTTACAATAACTTAAATCACTTGAAGTATCACAGTCAGTAACAGTAACAAATTTAAATCTCTCATCTTTAACTTCTAACATTAATATTTTACTTACTTCTTCCATAATCATATGATTTATTCTTTCTATTTTTATATTCATAATATCAGTCCTTTCTTTTAATTAAGTATAGCATATTTTTTAAAATTTAGGTATAATATGTCCTAATAGGGGGAATTTATATGTCAAAAGATTATGAATTAGTAAAAGAGTTAAAAAATGGGGATAAAAAGAAAACTAGTTTCTTTAAAGAAAAGATTAAAGATGAGTTAAAGATAAATGGTATTGATACTAATGAATCTACTATTAATGATATCTTTAATAAAGCTTTAGATACTTATAATGAAAATATTAAAATACCATTTTTATTTCATATTAAAGCGATTATAAAGAATAAAAATAAAAGGATAGAAACAAGTGAAGAAGAAAAGAGTCTTAAATACAAAGTTATTAAATTATATTTAAGCAAAGAAAATGATAAATATCTATCTAAAATAGAAATTGCTAATAAATTATCTATTAAAATTGATGAAGTTATAGATATTATAGAATCTCTTAACGATAATGATTTAAATAAAGTTTTTCCTAATTATAAAGAAATGCTTAAAGATAGAAATGACTACTTTAATAATAAAGGCATTATTATATCTGAAAAAGAGATAATTTTATTAGTTGAGTACTGTGGTGGTATAGAAAATGAAATGGATTTTAAAGATATTGCCCTAAAATATAATAAAACTATATTTGATATTAAAAATGATTTAAGAAATGTTTTTAAACTATTAAAAAATGAAAATAATCTAGCGATTATATTAGATAGATATCCTAATATTAAAGATTCTCTTATAAGAAAAAGTAAATTCTTTAATATTTCTTTAAATATTAAAGATGATAAAGAAGATATTTCTAAACTAACTAATGATTTTAAAAGAAAAGTTCATCTTAATAAAGAAGATATTAAGATATTAAAATTATTAGATAGTTATATAAAAAATGAAATAACTAAAGAAAAAATAAAAGAAGCTTCTTTTCTTAACATCGCTAGTTTTGTTGAAAAAAGAAATAAATTCTTTGGTAAAATTAAAAATAATGAAAGCTTAATTAGTACTATTAATGAATTATATCCTAGTTTAGATATTAAAACTCTAATAGATATGCCTAGACTGACTTATTATGAATTTAGAGCTTTAGAACTTGTAAATGAATACTCTTATAAAAAGATAGCAGAAGATGAAAATATAATTAAGGAACATAAATTTAAAAATACAAGATCTTTTAATAAAGTATTATGTAATGCTATTAATAAATTAAATGAAAATAAATACTTATTAGATAAGGTATCTTTAGTTCTTACAAATCTAAATGATTTAGAGTTAGTTAATAATAAAAAGAATAAAGATAGTTTAAGTCTTTCTTTAGTAGAATTAAAAATATTAGAGGCTTTAAATAATAATGGTGAATTAACTAATAGAGAGCTTGCTATTAAAGCAGGGTTTAAAAATGAATCGAGTTTTCTTAATAAAAAACATGAATTAATAACTAGAATTGAAAGCAATAAAGAATTAGAATTAAAGGTTAAGAAAATATACCCTCATATTGTATTAAAAAAAGAAAAGAGAAAAACTAAACTAAGTGATAAAAATATAGAATTACTTACTCTACTTGATAAAGATCTCTCTCTTAAAGAAATGGCTGATTATTTAGAATTAACTAGTGTAAGTAGTTATCATACTGTTAAGAAAACATTATTTATGCAACTTGAAAAAAATGAATCTCTTAAAAGAGAAGCTTTAAAAATGTTCCCTGAATTAATTATAGATGATCATATTAAAAATATTGCTATTAGATTTACAAAAAATGAAATAATCTTTTTACAAGAGTTTTGTTTAATTAAAGATAATAATCTTATATATCAAAGTGATGATAGGATTATAAAAAGTCTTGATTTACAACCTAAGATGTTAGAATTTGTTAGAACTACTTCTACTATTAAAGTTGTTAAAAATATGATTGTAGGTACTAATTTAGATATATTATTATGGCCTAATTTTACTAATGAGTTTATTACTAGAGATAATTTTAATGTTGATAATAGTATCAAAGTTAATAATTTAGAGTTTAAAGAACAAATTAATGATAATATATTAGAAGGTATCAAAAGACTTGAAGAATCTATCTTTTTTGAGTTTGTTAAACAATGTAGTTTAAAAGAAAAACTAGCTCTTGCTCTTAGATTAGGTTATTTTAATACAAGATTCTATACTAGTAAAGAAGTTGCAAGTATAATAGATATAGATGAAAATCTTGTTATTTCTTTAACTGAGAAATGTTTAAAAAGAGTCAGAAATAACTATATAGAAGAAAAACAAAAACAATTAATATTAATTTAGATAAAACTAAAAAGTAGGACTATTTCCTACTTTTTATCTTTCTATTTCAATAAGTTCATAGACTTCTATAACATCATTTTCTTTATAATCTTGGAAATTATCTAAAGTAAGTCCACAATCATGATCTTTAGATATTTCTTTAACCCCGTCTTTTTCATGTTGAAGTGATCTAATAGATCCATTATAAATTACAATACCATCTCTTATTACTCTGGCTTTATCATTATTTTTAATAATACCACTAGTTACATGACAACCTGCAATCATACCAACTTTAGAGAATTTAAATAGTTGTCTAATTTCGGCTGTTCCAGTAACTTTTTCTTCATAAATAGGTTCAAGCATTCCTTTCATAGCTTTTTCCATATCTTCTACAACTTTATATATAATATCATAAGTCCTTATTTCGATATTATTTTGTTTAGCCATTTCTACAACTTTATTATTACCTCTAACATTAAAGCCTATTATTAGAGCATTAGAAGCAGATGCAAGAACAATATCACTTTCAGTAATACCTCCAACAGCACCACGAATGACATTTATTTTTACACCTTCTACATCTATCTTTTCTAAAGAAGATTTAACAGCTTCTAGACTACCATTAGTATCAGTTTTTAAGACTATATTTATTTCTTTTAATCCTTCATTTATCTTACCAAATAACTCATCTAGACTCATACCTGCTCTATTAGTATCAAGATTACCTTCTTTTTCTCTTAAAGCCCTATCATTTGCTATTTGTTTAGCTTGTTTTTCAGTTTCAAAAGCCATAAATTTATCTCCAGCACTTGGGACAGTAGATAATCCTGTTATTTCTACTGGCATAGATGGAGGAGCAGTAGTTATATTCTTTCCTAAATCATCTTTTAAAGTTCTAACCTTACCATAAGATGTACCAACAACAATAGGATCTCCCAGTCTTAATGTACCATTAGAAATAAGTAAGGTTACTAAAGCTCCTACGTGTTTATCCATTTTACTTTCTAAAACAGCACCTGTTGCATAACGATTAGGATTAGCTTTTAACTCACTCATTTCGGCAATTAATAAAATATCTTCAAGTAAAAGATCAACACCTTCTCCAGTCTTAGCAGAGATTTTAGTAACTACAGTATCTCCACCCCACTCCTCTGGAGTTAGTCCTGCTTCAACAAGTCCAGTCATTACCTTTTCTATATTAGCTTCAGGCTTATCTATTTTATTAATACAAACAATAATAGGTACTTTAGCAGCTTTAGCATGGTCAATTGCTTCCCTAGTCTGAGGCATAACCCCATCATCTGCTGCTACAATTATTATTACTATATCAGTAACACTAGCACCTCTTGCTCTCATCTCAGTAAAAGCAGCATGACCAGGTGTATCTATAAAGGTTATCTTCTTACCATTACATTCTACTTGATAGGCCCCTATTTCTTGAGTAATACCACCAGCTTCTCCTTCTGCTACATTACTTTCTCTAATATAATCTAAAAGCGTTGTCTTACCATGATCAACATGACCCATAATAGTAACAACAGGAGGACGCTCTACTAAATCTTCTTCCCTATCTTCTATCTCATAGTTTTCAAAATTAGAGATATCTATAGTTTCTTCTTTTTTTACAGTTTTATTATAATCAAGAGCAAGCACTTCAACACTATCAAAACTAAGAGAATTGTTTAATGTTGCCATAATACCAAGATTCATTAATTTCTTAATAATTTCCCCAGTAGGAACACCTAAAAGATCTGCAAGTTCTTTAACAGTCATACCTTCTTTATATAGTAAAACATTCTCATCTACTACTTGTTCATTACTTTGTAATTTCTCTTTATGCTTATAGATATTCTTTCTTTCTTGTCTAAAATTACTCTTATCTTTCTCTTGTTTCTTATTTTTCTTTACTTTACTCTTTTTTATCTCATTATCATTAGTAAGATTAGACTCATAAGCTATTTGTTCAGCTTTTAAATCTAAAGAAAAATCTTTAATCATCTCGTCATCTTTATTATCTTCTACATAATCTTCTTCATCTTGAAAAGAATTATCTAAAAGAATTATCTCATCATCACTAAGTAATCTTTCTAAATCACTTGTATCCATAGAAAGACTTTCCATATGCTTAACTATATCTTCAATACTTCTATTAATATCTTCTGCATACTCTCTAATAGTCATATAATCACCTCACTCTAATATTTTTCTAATCTCATCATATACCTCAGCACTAATATTACATTCAAGTTTTCTTTCTAAACTTTTTTTCTTTAAAGCTTCATCTAGTACTTTTACATCTCTTTTAATATATGCTCCTCTACCATTCATTTTTCCTGTTAAATCAACTCTAACCTCACCTTCTTTATTTTTAACTATTCTAAGAAGGTCTCTTTTATCTAATTTTTCTCCTGTAACAACACAAGTCCTAAGAGGAATCTTTCTTGTTTTCATAAAGCCTCCTATTCTTCAGTTTTTATACTAATACCCATCTCTTTAGCTTGAAGACTAGTTTTAATATCTATTTTATATTTAGTAAGCCTACTAGCTAACTTAACATTTTGTCCTTTTTTACCTAAAGCAAGTGAGAAATTATCACCATCTGCTATTACTAAAGCTTCCTTTTTCTTAGCATCTGTTATTAATACTGTTAAATCTTTAGCAGGACTTAAAGCATTAGCGATAAATATAGCAGGATCACTATCATATTTAATAATATCTACTTTCTCACCATTTAACTCAGTTATAATAGAAGCAATACGACTACCACGTTCTCCTATACAAGCACCTATTGGGTCTACTTTAGGATTTTCCGAATATACTGCTACTTTACTTCTAAGACCAGCTTCTCTTGCTACACTATATAAAAGAATTGTCCCATCAGCAAACTCTGGTATTTCACTTTCAAATAATCTTTTAACGAAACCAAAGTGTCTTCTACTTAGTAGTACAAGTAAACTTCTACCATTGTTATCTACTTTAGTAACATAGACTTTAATTTGACTACCCATTTTTATCTTTTCACCTGGTATAATATCTTTCTTAGGTAAAATACCATTAGTACGTCCTAAATCGATAAAATAATTATCTGTATCTTCTAAAGCAACTGTACCAACAAGTAATTCATCTTGCTTATCACCAAACTCTGAAGTTATACTAGAACGTTCTGCTTCTCTAATCTTTTGAATAACCACTTGTTTAGCAGTTGATGCAGCTACTCTTCCAAAGTCTTTAGGTGTAACTTCAGTATCGATAGTATCTCCAACATTAACAGTTTTATCTAGTTTTCTAGCATCACTAAGTTTAATTTCTGTACCAGGATTAAAGAAACTAATCTTTTCTTTATCATCATCTTCTTTATCTTTAGCTTTTTCTTCTTCTTTAAACTCTTTTTCGCTGATTTCAGTATCTAATAAATCATCTTCTGCATAACGCTCAAATAAAGCATCCTCATACTCTTCTTTAGTAAGTTTATCATCAGGTACTACTGTAAGATATGAATATACTTTAATATCTCCATTATTTTCATTAATTAAAACTTTTACATTATTATTTTTACTCTTAGCATTTTTCTTATAAGCACTAGTTAAAGCATTTCTCATCGCTTCAAAGATAATCTCTTTATCTATATGTTTCTCTTTAACTACTAACTCAACTGCTTTAAGAAATTCTTTTCCATCCATTTTAAACATCTCCCTTCTCTTTTGAATGAATATCCAAAACATCAATATCATCACATAAATTATTAGAATCCATAATAGGATTAATTATTTTAGTCGCTTCTGTTATTTTATTAACATCAATCACATCTTCACTATCAAGTTCAATATTTAAAGATTTAACTCCTTCTAAAGTTGAATAATAAACATTACTTACAAATAATCCTAAGTCTTTAATAGAATCTTCAACTAAAGCTTTAACTTTACTTTCCATAATACCTCCTTACAAACTAAAGAGCGAAGTCTTTTAAACTTCACTCCTTTCTTAGAGTTAATTATACTATATAAAATTATTTTTGTCAAAACACTAATTTAATGATATTATTATATAGGTAGGTGATAGTGATGAATAAAAAAAGAATATTAGAAATTGCTAAAGGATTACTAACATTTCTTATATTTTATATTAGTAGTTATTTACAAGTAATACCTATTACTTTGTTTAATATTGATATTAATAATTATACTATGGAGGACTTAGCAATTGTTAATACCTTTACAGACTTAATATTAGTATTATTATTAATAATTATATATTTTAAAGAATTAAAAAATGAATTTAAGAGTTTTAAAGCTAATTGGAAATTAAATATGGACACAGCTTTCAAATATTGGTTTATAGGTCTTATGATTATGTGTATATCAAATATAGCGATAGGTATAATAACTAATTTAAATACTTCTAGTAATGAAGAAGCAGTGCAAACTTTAGTTAACTCTACACCATATTTAATGTTATTTACAGCAGGTATTCTAGCACCTATTGCCGAAGAGTTAACCTTTAGGAAAGGAGTATCTAAACTATTTAAGAATAAATGGATATTTGCCACTTTTTCAGGATTAATATTTGGTTTATTACACGTTATAGGTAGTAATAATATCTTAGAGTATCTATATATAATTCCTTATGGTAGTTTAGGTTTCTTTTTCGCTTTAACTTACTATGATACTAAAAGTATATATCCATCAATTATAATGCATGCAATACATAATAGTGCTTTAATACTTCTATCTATATTTGCATATTAAATAGCTAAGTAATAATTATTACTTAGCTCATTTTTATGTCCTTACCTAACACTAATCTTTTCTAATTTATATAACAAAGTTATTTCTTAAGAGTATATTTCTTTTCCAAATCTATAATTCTTACTCTAATATCATCCATTTCTTTTATATAATTATAGTTATAATCTCCATCTAAATAGTTAGTTAAATGTCTAGCTATTAAATTATTCATATAATCATCATAATTATCAGTATAAACTTCCGCATTATATAATTGTTCTATTAAAATCTTTAAATCACTAATACTCCTCGTATCATTAACAATATCTAGTCCTTCTAAAACTCTTTTATAATTATCTAAAGCAATTACTACTCTATCTAATCCTATAGTTATCATTCTTCCTAGTTCTCTTTTTTTAGGTATAAAAATACCTAATGTTTTTCTTAATATTAAAGACCCCTTAATACTAAAACTATTCCACCCTTTTAATTTATCTATACTATCATAAATATCTACAATAATTTGTTTTAATAACAAATTATAATTATAAGTAGATATTTCTCCTTTATCACTTATTTCTTTATTGATAAGTCTTTCTCTATCTTTCATTATTTCTAAAGGATAATCAACCTTTTCTTTACTCATCATTATAAATACCCCCTCTAATAAAATATATTAGACTAAAAGAAAAAAGAGTGATAAACACTACTATACAGTCATTAATTCTTTTTCTTTATCTTTATAAATATTATCTATATCTTTATTATAATCATTAACAAGATCTTGAACATCCTTCATCATACCTTTTTCTTCATCCTCTGGAAGTTCCATCTTTTCTATTTTAAGATTAGCTTCATGCCTAATATTTCTAATAGATACTTTAGCCTCCTCTGCCATAGCTTTAACTTGTTTAGTAAGTTCACGTCTTCTTTCTTCTGTTAAAGCTGGTATAACTATTCTAATAGTTTCTCCATCATTAGAAGGATTATATCCTAAATTTGCTAAGTTTATAGCTTTCTCAATATTACCCAAACATCCCTTATCAAAAGGTTTAATTAATAACTGAGTTGCTTCAGGTACTGATATAGTAGCAAGACTTTTTAAAGGCGTCATAGAGCCATAATAATCAACCATAACACCATCTAAACTAGAAGGATTAGCTCGTCCTGCTCTAACTGTAGTAAAACGTTTCTCTAAGTTACTAAGAGCCCCTTTCATTTTATTTTCTACATCTCTAATAAATTCATTATCCATAACATCTTCTCCTTAACTAAATTTTACTATAAATATTACAAAATATCAATTATATTAAATTTCTTCTTTTATAAGTACTTACTTTAGAATCTAAATATATATCAATAACTCCTTTATTAACCATCTTTATAAATCCTAAACCATTAATACATATATCTTCATCATAACCTATCTCATATGTCCTTTTCTGTAAATCTTTTAAATTATCATGCTTACTAGATATTCTCCTAATCTTTAAATCATTAGACATATAAAAAGTAAAACTATTTCTTTCTCCTTCTTGATAATCTATTCTAAAGAAATTATCTACTATTACACTTTGTCCTTTTCTTACCTGAAAAGTCTTAGGCTTAATCTCTTTTCTAGGACTTATCTTCTTAAACTCTTCATCACTAATATAATTAACTATACTACTACTATCTACTAAACCTGGTGTATCTATAAGTGTTAAATACTCATTAATCTCTATTTCTACAGTATTTAATGTAGTAGAAGGAAGAGGTGATATAGTAAGTTCTCTATCACTAGTAGAATAATTCTTTAATAATTTATTAATTAAAGTACTTTTCCCAGCATTAGTATGTCCTACTACATACACATTATTAGTAGTCTGATATAGTTTTATTTGTTTTAACAAATAATCTATATTATAGTTTTTCTCACTACTTATAACTATTACTTTATCAAAGATATTATTATCTTTAAAATAATCTATTAATTTATCATCATTTACTGATTTAGGTAACACATCTCTTTTATTTAAGACTAATATCATCTTATTAGGAATAATATTTCTAATATTATTAATATCTTCTTCTATATTAAGTAAATCTACTATATAAAGAACTAAATCTTTAGTCTCTCCTACACTTTTAAGTATCTCTATATATTCATCATTACTCTTAGTAACTATTTGATACTCTCCATAATTTTTAATTCTAAAACATCTTTGACAATAATCTTTATCTAAACTAGTAGTATAACCTTCCCCTAAGATATTCTCATCTTGAAGCTTAACTCCACACCCAAGACAATACTTACAACTATCCATAATATTTTCCTTTCTTAAAAAGATTATTCTTACTATATTTATACATAATCTTCTCTTCTAAATATCTATTAATATTAGTAATATGTAAATCTTTAACTGCTAAAGGATCTACAAATATTTTAGTAATTTTACCTTTATAACCATATCCCATATCTGTAATAAATTGATCCCCTATAATTGCAATACTACAAGACTCTAAATTATATTTAGATTTAATTTTCTTAAGTGTCCTAATAGTAGGTTTTAAAGCAAAGGAATAGTAATCTACTCCTAAATCTTTACCAAAAGTTGATACCCTTTTTTTAGGACTATTAGAAACTATAATTACTAAAAAATCTTTCTTTAAATTAGTAATTAACTTCCTAACTTTATCATCTACTTTAGTAGAATCTATTAATGCTAGAGTATTATCTAAATCAAAGATTAAACATTTAATATCTCTTTTCTTTAATTTATCATAATTAATTGAAAAGATATTTTTCTTATAAATATCTGGTAAATATTTCATAGTCTTACTCCTCATATATTTAGTATATACCAAAATAGTATTTAATACTAGTTATTTAATCTTTGCCTTACTAACATAGTATCAATATCTATTGAATCAAAACTATATCCATTAGTTAAAGAGTAGTCTATTATCTTACTTAAAGCATCTCTTGTATACGTCTTAGTATCATGCATCAAAATAACATTATACTTATCATGAGATATACTATTAATAACACTATTATATAGTTTAGTAGGATTAGTTGCAAAAGATGCATCACCACTATCTACATTCCAATCATAATATTGATAACCTTTATTTAAGATATCATTAACTAATGTAGTCATTATACCTTCTTTATATTTTTTAGAAATAGTATTACTAGACCCACCTGGAAATCTAACTAATTTAGTTTCTACACCACTTATATTATAAATTCTATCTTTAACTTGTTCTAAATCATTAAAATAATTATCAACTGATGCATAAATAATATCATATCTATGAGATGCAGTATGAATACCAATAGAGTGCCCTTCATCAACTATTCTCTTAATTAAAGAATCACTTCCATTCATTGTAACAAAGAATGTCGCTTTAACACCTTTTTCTTTTAAAATATCTAAAATTACATCAGTAGTACCATCTCTTGGACCATCATCAAAAGTAAGGTAAATAGTATTAGGTTTTAAAGTATCTCTTACTTTAACATTTCTTATTAATTCACTTTCATTATTACTAGTATCTTTTACTTTATAAATAACTTTATAATCCCCTACTTTAGTAGTATCTATATTATTAATAATTTCTACTTTATTAGATATATCCAAATCACAATTATCACTAACAACTACATTTTCTTCTATATAAATATCATTTATCCCTAAAAAGATATTATCTTCACCATTTAATTTAATAGTAGGCTTCTCTTTATCTTTAGCAACTATTTTTCTTATAACTTCTCTTTTATTACCACTACTATCTATCACACTATAAATAATTTTATTCTTTAACCTTTCTACTTTAACTTTAGAAGTTATATCTTTATCTACATTATCATATGCACTATAACCAAGTTCTTTATACTCTTTATTAGGACAATAATATTCTATTCTATCACCCTTTAATTTAATAGTAGGTTTCTCTATATCTTTAACAGTAATTTCTTTAGGTATATGATAAGTAAAAATATTATCTTTATAAGTATAATTTATATTATATGTTCTATCTTTTTTAGTATTAATATCATAAAGAGGCTTCATAGTAGTTTTATTTCCTAAAATATTACTTATAGTTATACCATTATCAGAATAATGTGAATCAATGTTAACTATTTCTTTTAATGGAGAGTTTATTGATATTTTAGGAACTAATAAAAAGAAAATACTAATAAGAATTATTGCAAAAATAACGATAATATTAATAAAATATTCATTAATAAAGTATCTTCTTTTCTTAATTTTCATACCTATATATCACCACCTAATACTAGTATATCAACTAATAAGTAATTACACTAGTATTATTAAGTAAAATCTACATCATTATACTTATTATTTTTAATAAACTCTCTAAGTATCTTAGTTAAAGCTCTTTTTTCAATACGAGATACATAACTACGAGAAATATTTAATTCTTTAGCAATCTGTTTCTGAGTCCATAAGTCACTTCCCAAAAGACCATATCTTTTAACAATAATATCCCTTTCTCTTTTACTTAAGACTTTTAAATAAGAATTAAGTAATTTAACATTATCTTTTAAATTTATCTCTTCTATAAAATCAGGACGTGGTGCTTTTATAACATCAAGGATTGATATTTCATTTCCTTCTTTATCAAAACCCACTGGCTCATTTAAAGAAATATTTTTATTATTTTTATTATTAGCGCGAAAATACATTAATATTTCATTTTGAATACATTTAGCACAGTAAGTAGTAAGACGATTTCCTTTATTAGGAACAAAGGTATCTACTCCTTTAATAAGACCAATAGTACCAACACTAATAAGATCATCTTGATCTATATTTTTATAATCAAACTTTTTAACAATATGAGCGACTAATCTAAGATTATGTTCTATTAAACTATTACGAGCTTCCTTATCTCCTTCCTCCATTTTTTTAATACATTCTTCTTCTTTTTCTTTTGATAATGGCTCTTTAAAGACTTGATTAGAATAACTTGCTGTAAAAGTAAAGAAATCTCTAAGACTATCAAATAAATTAAACAACATAAATTATCACCTACTAAATAATATGTCAAAAAAAAGAAGTTAGAATATTAGTAATAATCTAACTCTTATATTTTTTTAGTAGATATTTCTTCTTTTAGCAAATTAATAAACTCATCTATATTAACTGTTGTAGTATCTTTCTTTCCATGACATCTATAACTAATAGTATTATCAGTTTTTTCTTTATCTCCAAGTATTAAAGTATAATTAATCTTTCTAGTTTGAGCTTCTCTTA
>CALVVC010000008.1 GCA_944363755.1 uncultured Bacilli bacterium | reverse complement strand
AGAGCAGAAGAGAAAGATCGTGTTAAACATACTGGATTAAAAGATGTTATGAATAAAAAAGAAGGTAAGTAGGATGAAAATAAGATTAGCAGCATCACTACAACCTGATTCTATTGTAGATGGAGAAGGAGTAAGAACTGTTATTTGGACACAAGGGTGTCCTCATGCTTGTCCTGGTTGCCAAAATCCCGGAACTCATGATTTTAATGGTGGTGTATTAGTTGATGTTGATGAAGTAATTGATGAGTTAAAAACTATTAAAAATCAAGATGGTATTACTTTATCTGGGGGAGATCCTCTTTGTCAGGCGGAAGCTTGTTATCTTATTAGTAAAGCAGCTCATTCTATGGGACTTAATGTTTGGTGTTATACAGGGTATACTTATGAAGTGATGCTTAAAAATCCTAAGATGAAGAAATTACTTAGTGAAGTAGATGTCTTAGTAGATGGTAAATTTATCTTAGAAGAGAAAAGTTTAAATATTTATTATAGAGGTTCTAGAAATCAAAGAGTTATAGATGTTCCTAAGAGTTTAGAACAAGATGAGATAGTATTAATAGATAAATATATGAAAGATAAAAGTTATGATGAGCCTTATAAAAAGCCAGATTATTTATTTATATAATCTAGCTTTTTTCTTGCATATTTTTAATTTTCTTCTATACTAGTATTAGGGGGAGTTATTATGTATGCAATGTTAATGAAAAAAGAAGTATTATCTAATGAAGTATTTTTATTTAATCCTGTAACAGTTATAGAAGGCAGTTTTGATGAAAAAAATGGTTATTTTATGGATAAATTTAATAATGAGTTTTGTAGTGTTGATGATCTTGATTTTGCTATTAGTGAGTTGACTGAAGGTGTTTATTTTACTATTACGGATAAAGAATTACTTTATAAATATGGTACTAATGATTTAGGAGAAGCTTTAAATTTTTATCAAGATGATATGTTTTCTAGTTTTACTTTTGCAGTTAATACTGGTAAAGTAAAAATGGATGTTTATCAACTATCTTTAACTGATTTAAAAGAATTAGTTAGTAATATTACTTTATCTTCTAGTTATTATAATGGTAGTATTAGTATTCCTAAGAGAAGATTATATATGTTAACACAACTTAAAGACGAGAAAAAATTAAGGGATTTTATAGATCAAACTATAAAAGATATGAAAGAAATAGAAAAACTTGAAGCAGAACAAAAAGCGAAAGAAGAAATTAAAAAAGTTTCTTTAGCGATGAAATCTAAAGATGGTAGTAACATAAAAAATAAAAATATTAGAAGAGATATAGATACAGATGAGTTAGAGGCTTATTTGAAAGATAGAATTATTGGTCAAGATGAAGCGATAGAAAGCCTTGTTACTGTTATTAGTGATAATTATAAGACTAATGATCCACATTTGATTGTGAGACCTTTAATTATGGGACCTAGTGGGGTTGGAAAAACAGAAACATTAAAGCTTTTAGCAGAATATTTGGAAATACCATTCACAAAATATTCTACGCCAACTTTGTCAGGTTCTGGTTATGTTGGTAAAGATATAGATGATATTTTAAAAATGGCTTATCAAAATGCTAGTAGAAATATTAAAAAATGTGAAGAGTCTTTAATATTTTTAGATGAGTTTGATAAGATTGCTAATCGAGGTTTAGAAGTTTCTGATGTAGCAGTTCAAAATTTATTACTTAATTTCCTTGATGGAACAGTTTATGATGTTAGTTTAACTAGTTATGATAAAATTAAAATAGATACAACATTTATGAATATAGTTTTAGGTGGGGCCTTTGTTGATATATTAAAAGATAAAAATAAAAAATTAGGTTTCAATAATAGTAGTGAAGAAGATTTAACTGTTACTGATAAAGATATAATAGACTTTGGATTTATTCCAGAGATTGTGGGAAGAATTAGTCCTAAGATTATGTATAATAATCTTACTAAAGAAGACTTAAAAAATATTTTGAAAAAAGGTAAGTTAAGTCCAATACTTTTAAAACAACAGTTTTATAAAGATGTTTATAATATTGATTTAAAGTGTACAGATGATTATATTGATGGCATCTTAGAAATTGCTACTTCAAATGATACAGGTGCTAGAGAGTTAAAACAATTAGTTTATACATCATTACTTGATGTTAGTCATGCTTTGCAATCTAAAAGTAATAGAGGTAAATATAGTGAAGTTATAGTTGATAAAGAAATATTATCTAATAATAAAGTTTATACTTTAAAGAAAAGATAATATTTCTTTTTTTCTATCTTTATGTTAATATATTTATATAAGATAAAAGGAGTTGAAACTATGGATGATGTTAAATTTAAAATTGAAGTAGATGGTGAGGTTAAGGAAGCAGAAATGTTAAAGACTATTAGTCTTGATGGTAATGATTATGCTATTTATGCTATTGATAAAGGGGATGAGACTAGTGATATTCTAGCTTCTCGTATAGTTAAAGATAGTGATGGTAAAGATATATTAGTTGATTTAGAGACTGATTTAGAGAAAGCTAAGATAAAAGATATAGTAAATGCAATGTTTTCATAAGGTGTGTGATAAAAATGACTTTAGAAGAATTAGAAAGAGAGCTTAAATCTAATGAAGAGAGATTAGTTTCTAGTTTAGATGAGTATAAGAAGGCTAAAGCAGAACTTAGAAAAGCAAGAATTACTTCTATTTCTAATAAATTACTTGCACCATATAGACGCTTTAAAATAGAGAAAGCTATCGCTAAATATGATGCAATGATGGAGAAAATTGAAAAGAAACGGGAAAAAGAAATTAGAAAAGCAGAAAAGTTGCAGGAAAAGGAACAAAAATTAGAAAGAAAACAAGCGAAAGAAGATTTTAAGGCTGCTATAAGAGATAAAAGAAAAGAAGATATTATTAATTTTGTTAATGATAAAAAAGATGATGTTATTAATTTAGGAAGTGAAGTTAGTAATACTTTTTCACATATAAAAGAAATGGGTGTTAGTAAAGTTAGTCGTGCTTCATCTTTTGCTATTAATGTTAAAAACTCTGCTATTAAAAAAGTTAGAGAAAATACTACAATTGATTTAACGATTAAGAATGCTATAGAAAGTGTTAAACTAAAATATGAGACTAATAAATATAATAAAATAGTAGAGATGGATAAAAAAGAAGAAGAAAAAGCGAAAGAACAAGAGTTAAATAATGCTATTAATTTTGATGAAGGTGTTAAAATAGAACTTAAGAATCGAGATATTCCTTTTTCTAATATAAATGAGAAAATGCAAAAAGCAAAGAGGCAATCTTGTTATCTTGGTAAAGCTACTAATAGAGTTGTTAAATATTTTAAGAGTAAGAAAGATAATTTAACAGATAACTTTAATGATAAAGTTAATACATTTAAATTTAATGTAGCTTTAAATACTTATGAAGTTATAGGTAAAGTATCAAGTACTAAGAGTAGAATAGTTACTAAGTTTAATACAGAATTAAAAGAGATTAAAGATATTGGAGTAGATAGATATAATTCTATTAAAAGTGATATTAAAAATAATATAGATAGTCTTTCTTATGCTCATCAAGAATATAAAGATAAAACTCTAGAAAAAAGAAAAGAGAAAGAACAAGATATTGCTATTAAAAGAGCGCAATTAGATAGTATGAGAGAGGCTTTAGAATCAATTAATAGTACTGAGAATGCTTTTTCAAAACCTCCTAGTTTAGATACTAGTAGAGTTATAAGGTAAAATAATTAAAAAAACAGTTGCATAATAACCTTTGTTTGTGATATATTTTGTTTAGTTTTATTTAAAACAAATGAGAAAGACGGAAATAAGGAAATTTTTAAGAGAGTTAGTGGATGGTGGAAACTAATAAAGGAACTTATTTCGAATCACTTTCATATGTGCTTTAAGGATAAGTTAAAGCCGGGTAATACCGTTATAAATATAAGATAGATAAAATCTATGAACTAAGGTGGTACCGAGTATACTCCTTTTATACTCCCTTATGATTCATAGATTTTTTGTTTAGGAGGAGATAGTTTATGGCATTTAAAGAATTAAAAAAAGGTAAGACTCATGAGGTTGAGATGGATATTTTAAAGTCATGGGAGAAGATGGATATATTAAAGGAGTGTATTGATAATAGAAAAGATTGTGAAAACTTTGTTTTTTATGATGGACCTGCTACTGCTAATGGTAAACCAGGACTTCATCATATGATGGCTAAGTTTTTAAAAGATACTTTTTGTAAATATAAAACTATGAGGGGATATAGAGTACTTCGTAAAGTAGGTTGGGATACTCATGGACTTCCTGTAGAGTTACAAGTAGAAAAAGAACTAGGCTTTAGTAATAAAAAAGATATCGAAGAGTTTGGTATAAAAGAATTTAATCAGAAGTGTCGTGAGAGTGTTTGGGAAAATGAGAAGGCTTTTTCTGATTTGACTAAAGAAATGGGACAGTTTATTGATTTAGAGCATCCTTATGTTACTTATGATAATAACTATATAGAAACAGAATGGTGGATTTTAAAGAAATTCTTTGATGAAGGATTATTTTATGAAGGACATAAGATTCTTCCATATTGTACTAGATGTGGTACAGGTCTTGCTTCTCATGAAGTAGCTCAAGGTTATAAAGAAGTAACTGCTAATACAGTTATAGTTCCTATGAAGAAAAAGGGAGAAGATGTATACTTCCTTGTTTGGACTACTACTCCTTGGACTTTAATTAGTAATGTAGCACTTTGTGTTAATCCAAGAGAAGAATATGTTCTTGTTGAAAGTCAAGGTAATAAGTTTATTGTTGGTAAAAAGTTAGCTTCTAAAGTATTAGGAGATGACTATAAAGTCTTAGAAGAATATAGTGGTAAGAACTTAGAATATATGGAATATGAACAGTTAATACCTAGTTTAAAAGTAGATAAGAAAGCTTTCTTTGTAACAGTAGATGATTATGTAACTATGGAAGATGGTACTGGTATTGTTCATATTGCACCTGCTTTTGGACAAGATGATTATAATGTTGGTAAGAAATATAATTTACCTGTTTTAAACCCTGTAGGAGAAGATGGTAAATATACTGAAGGTTTATGGAAAGGTATGAGGGTATTTGATGCTGATATAGAAGTTATTAAATACTTAAAAGAAAATGGTAAACTATTTAAGAAAATTAAGATGACTCATAATTATCCACATTGTTGGAGATGTGATACACCACTTTTATATTATGCTAAACCATCATATTACTTAGAAGTTACTAAAATAAAAGATGCTGTTGTTAAAAATAATAATGAAGTTAATTGGTATCCATCTTTTGTTGGTGAAAAAAGATTTGGTAACTGGTTATTAAATATGAATGATTGGGCTATATCAAGAAATAGATATTGGGGGACACCTCTTCCTTTATGGAAATGTAGTTGTGGACATCAAGAGATGATAGGTTCACGGGCTGAACTTATTGAGAAAGCGATTGAAGATATAGATGAGAGTATAGAATTACATAGACCATATGTTGATGATATTCATATTAAATGTAAAAACTGTGGTAAAGAGATGAGCCGTGTTAGTGAAGTAATTGATTGTTGGTTTGATTCTGGTTCAATGCCTTTTGCTCAGTATCATTATCCATTTGAAAATAAAGAGTTATTTGAAGAACAATTTCCAGCTGATTTTATTAGTGAAGGAATTGATCAGACTAGGGGATGGTTTTATACTCTTATGCTAATTTCTACTTTTGTTACTGGTAAGAGTCCTTATAAAAATGTCTTAGTTAATGACTTATTACTTGATAAATACGGTAAGAAGATGAGTAAAAGTAAAGGTAATATAGTTAAACCAGTTGATTTAATGAATGAGTTTGGAAGTGATGTTATTAGATTCTATTTACCTTATGTATCTCCTGTATGGACTCCTATTAAGTTTGATAATGATGGCTTAAAAGAAGTTAATTCTAAATACTTATCAACTTTAAAAAATGCATATTCATTCTTTGAGATGTATGCTAATGCTGATAAAATTGATCCAAGAGATTATAATGTTCCTGTTAAAGATAGAGAACTAGTTGATAAATGGTTATTATCTCGTTTAAATAATACTTTAGATTTAGTAACTAAAGCATATGAAGATTATGACTTGAATAAAGTAGTTCATTATATAGTAGATTTTTTGAATGATGATTTTTCTAACTGGTATATTAGAAGTAATAGAAAAAGATTTTGGGATAGTGAACTTACAGAAAGTAAAAAAGCAGTATATCAAACTACTTATGAAGTTTTACTTACACTTTGTCTTATGGCTGCACCTATTACACCATTTGTTACAGAAGAAATTTATCGTAATTTGACTGATGGAGAAAGCGTACATTTGAGAGATTTCCCTAAAGTAGATACATCATTAATATCAAATGAATTAGAAAATAGAATGAATGTTGTTCGAGATATTTGTAGTTTAGGCCGTAATGCTAGAGAAGATGTATCTATTAAAGTTAGACAACCACTTCATTTCATTTTAGTTCCTAAAGTATTTCAAAGTGTTGTAGGAGAGTTAGAATCTATTATTTTAGAAGAATTAAATGTTAAAGAAGTAGTTTATGAAGATGATATGAGTCTTTATATGGATTATATTGTTAAGCCTAACTTTAGAGTTGTTGGTAAGATGTTTGGTAGTGATATTAAAGCTTTTGGAGAATTAGTTAGTAAGTTTAATATTAATGATGTTAATAGAATTAAATCAGGTTACTATACAACAGAATTCTTAGGTAAAGAGTTAAAGATTACAGAAGATATGATTATAACAACTCTTAAAAATAAGGAAGGATATTGTGCTTCTAGTAATGGAAATATAAGCGTTGTACTTGATACTACATTAAATGATGATTTAATTCTTGAAGGACTTGCTCGTGAAGTGGTTAGAAAAGTCCAAAGTCTTAGAAAAGAAGCTGATTTTGTTATTACTGATAGAATTAATCTTTACTATAATGGAGAAGAAATTGTTGATAGGATGCTTGATAAATATATGAATTATGTTAAAGAAGAAACTTTATCTATTGATGTCATTAAAGATGAAAAATTAGAGAAGAGTATTCCTGTTAATGATTTAATGATGGGATTAAAAGTAGACGTTAGAAAAAAATAAAATTTATATGATTTTTGGAGTGAATTTTAGGGGCTATTTTTACTAATTTTCACTCTTTTTTTCTTGAAAGTATTTAATTAAGAGGGAGGTATACTTTACTAATTGCTAAAAAACTTTTTCTATTGATGAAGTTATGAATATTACTTGGTTATCTAAAGAGAATGTAGAAGTTTAAAATAAGTAGTTGATAATAGTATATGAAATATGTTAATATATAGTTAACAAATAGATGTAAAGAGAGTTAGAGTTTATATTTATTATAAGTTAAAGATTTCTTGGGCGTGAAGTCTTTTTCTTTTAATTATTTTTGTGATGGTATATAATATAAGTAACAAGATTAATATATCTTTTATATTTTATATTAGAAGGTGTTGATGTTATGAAAAAGTTAAGTGAATTATATGATATTAATGATGATAGATTAATTAAAGATATTAAAATAAATTCAAAAGAAGTGGAGCCTATGGATTTATTTGTGTGTACAATGGGTGTTACTGCTGATAGGCATGATTTTATAGATGAAGCGATTAAAAATGGTGCTAGTGCTGTTGTAGTTAGCCGTGATGTGTCAAAAAAAACTGTTCCTGTTATAAAAGTTAAAGATACTAATTTAGAGCTTAGAAAAATTTGTGCTAAATTCTATGATTATCCGTGTGATAATCTTTATATAATAGGTGTTACTGGTACTAATGGAAAGACTACCGTAGCAGAGATTATTTATGGGCTTTTAGGAGAAAGTTGTGCTTATATAGGTACTAATGGTAAAAAATATAAAAATGAGAAAGTTAGTATTAAAAATACTTGCCCTGATGTAGATAGATTATATAAATATTTTAAAGAGTTTATTGATAATGGTTGTGATACTGTTTGTATGGAGGCGAGTAGTGAAGCGTTTTTTAGACATAGACTCGATGATATAAAGTATGATATAGGAATAGTTACTAGTATTTCGGAAGATCATTTGAATGTTCATAAGACAATTGAAAATTATGTAGATTCTAAATGTCAGTTGGTTAGACAAGTTAAAGATGAAGGATACTCTATATTAAATAGTAGTGATAAATACTTTGATAAGTTTAAAAAAGAAGCGAAGGGGAATGTTCTTAGTTATGGTTATAAAGATAGTGATACTTTAAAAATAGTTGATTATACTTTAAAAAGGGATAAGACTATTATAACTTTTAAATATAATAATAAAACTTATGATGTTATATCTTTATTGCTTGGTAGATTTAATGTAGAGAATTTAGCTGCTGCTATTCTTTGCCTTTTATGTAAAGGATTTAGTTTTGATGAGATAATTAAAAGGGTTAGTAAGATTAAACAAATAGAGGGAAGAATGGAGATAATGCCTTTTGTCTCTAAATATACTGTAATACTTGATTATGCTCATACTACTGATGCACTTCTTAATATATTAACATTTTTAAATGAAGTAAAAGAGTCTAGAATAATTACTGTTACAGGTAGTGCAGGTGGAAGAGAAACTAGTAAAAGACCTTTTATGGGTAAAGTTGTTTTGGAAAAGTCTGATTATGTTATATTTACCATGGATGATCCAAGATTTGAAGATCCTAATCAAATTATAGATGATTTAGTTAGTGGTTCAGATAAAACTAATTATGAGAGGATTATCGATAGAAAGAAAGCGATATATAAAGCTTTAGATATGGCAGAGGATAAAGATATAGTATTAATTGCAGGTAAGGGTAGAGATGATTATATGGCTATTGATGATAAGTATCTGCCATACTGTGATTATGATGTTATTAAGAGTTATTATGAACAGTAGTTTACACTTTTGTTTTGTCAATTTATTGTATAAGAAGTGTCAATATGATAAGATAATATTACTATAGAAAGTAGTGATATTTATGAGAAAAACTATTTATATTATTAATGCTATTATATTTATGGGGTGTTGTTTACTTGTTAGTACCACTAAACCTGATGTAAAAAATATAGATGTAAATAATAAGATTACTTATGTAAATAGTGATGCTATTGTAAAAGAAGAAGTTATAGAAGTTGTACCTCTTGAAGATGTTTCTTTAGAAGAAAAAAATGAAGTTAAAGAAGAAGAGAAATCTGTAGTAGAGGAAGTACCAAAAGTAGTAGAGGGACCTAAAGAAGATGAAGTTATAGGTAAAGATGAGAAAATAGAATATGAAACTCCTAAAGAGGAAGTATATATTCCATCTATTACAGTAGGCTCTACTTTTACTGGTACTATGAGTGGTTATGGCTCTGATATAGGTGATTTAACTGCATCAGAGTATAATATAAGTGAAACTATTTATTATGAAGATTCTACTTATGGTTCTTTAAGAATACTTGCTAGTGATAAATGTATTCCTTTTGGTACAGTTATAGAAGTAAGTAATAGTAAGATAGGTAGTTTTAAAGCGATAGTGTTAGATAGAGGTGGAAATATAGGTTTTGATAGATTATATGATTTTGATTTATTGTTTGAAACAAGTAGGGAAGCGATAAATTATGGTAGTAGTTTGAATGCCACTTTTAAGATATTAAGAGTTGGTTATTAAGATATAATTGTGAACAATTATATCTTAAATACTGTATGAAGGAGGGGTGTTATGAAAAAATTATTCTTAGAGGTAAGTTTTACTAAAATGTATATAATAGTAATGATTATAGTAATTTTATTAGTATTAGGAGGATATTTCTCTTATGCTATGTTTACAGTAACAAAAGAAAAGAATAATGCTATTAGTATAATAACGGGAAATTTAATTTATACCCTTACTGTTGATGATGTAGAAAGTAATACATTAACAGTTCCTTCTAATACAGTAAAAGATTTTAAAGTTGAGTTGAGTAATCCTAATAATAGAATAGCAAGATTTAATTTTTATTATTTAGATGATTTACCAGCTAGTACTAAAATAGGATATATAAAAGAAGAAAAAACAAATACTTTACCAAGCGAGAAAGGAATAAATTTAGAAAAAACAGGAACATCAGGTTCAAGTAATACTTATGTAATAAGAGTAATAAATAATTCAGGAAGTAGTGTAACGATTAATTTAGGTGTAGAGGTAGGGTTAGATTATAATGATTTATCTTTACCAAGTAATGGTCACATATTAGAAGAAATAACCCATGAAGGAGAAATAGGAACAGTTACGTTAAGTAATATAAGTAAAGATAATATGTATAATGATGAAGTAGATACATTTATAACTGGAGAGTTTCCTAATAATTATCTTTGGTATAGTGGAAAACTATGGCGTATAGTTAGTGTTAATAACGAAGTAAAAACAGTTAAATTAGTAACTCAGTGGAATATAAGTATGATTCCTTATGCTAGTGGTAGTACAGATTTTGAAGAGAGTTATATTAAAGATTGGTTAAATGATACAAGTGTAGATGGTTTTTTATATAATTTAAGAGATTACGAAAGTTTTTTGGTAACAGATTCTAAGTGGAATGCTACAACGGATTCTTCTAGTTTAGGAAATGTAAAAAGGCCAAGTGATAGTGGTACTGTTGTAACTGCTACAGTGGGATTGCTTAATTTATATGAATATCAAGAAAGTTTTAAGGGAACAACCTATAGTAATGGTTATTTAAATAATTGTCTTCATTGGTGGATTTTGACTCCTTATGATAATACAAATATAAACGAAATAGATAATTTAGGAAATAGTAATTCTTTTGATAAATTACAAACTTTAGGAGTACGACCTTCTATAAATTTAAAATCTAATATTAAAGTGATAGATGGAAATGGAACTGTAGATAATCCTTATAGAGTGGAAGAAGATAATGATAAAGATTTAAATACTGTGAAACTTAATACCCGTTATAGTGGAGAATACATAAGATTTGGTGTGGATGGGAATAACTTATATAGAATAGTAAGTCATGAGACTAAGAATTTAACAAAAATAGTAAGTGCTATTCCTCTTAAAGATTCTAATACATTTAAAGTAAGTGTCTTCGGAAATAATATAACTTTTTCAAGGACAAACACAATAGGAAGTTTTCTTAATGGAGATTATTTAACGAATTATGTTGGAAGTTCATATACTGATATGATAGAAGAAAATAGTACTTGGTATCTTGGAACTGTAGGAAGTGGTGCATCATACAAATTAGCCAAATATACAGATACTAATATGAGTAGTACAACTCCATCAACTACTAATGCTAAAGTAGGGTTATTAAGATTAGGGGAATTAATGTCAGGACAGTTTGATATAGATGTAAATAACACGTCATATTGGACACTAACTCCAATTTCAACGAGTGCAATACGCCGTATTGGTCAATATGGTAGTAGTTTTAGTGTCGCTCCAACAACAACCAATGCTATTAGTCCTGTTTTAAATCTTAAAGAAAATGTTATAATTACTGGAGGTACAGGTACTAAATTAGATCCGTTTACGATTGAACTAGGATAAATATCTTAGTTCTTTTTACGTCAAATTATTCTCTTTTTCTTTAATCATTTTGTTATTTATATTAAAATAATATTGTTAGAAAGAGTGATTATATGAATGAAGTAATTATTGATGGGATTAGTAAAGATTTAAATATTAGTAAAAAACAAGTTATGACTGTTTTAAAATTATTAGAGGAAGGTAATACTATTCCTTTTATTGCAAGATACCGTAAAGAAGCGACAGGTGCTTTAAATGAAGAAGTTATTAAATCTATTAATGATGTTTACGAGTATCAAGTTAATTTAATGAAAAGAAAAGAAGATGTTATTAGATTAATTGATGAGAAAGGACTACTTACAGAAGAGTTAAAATCTTCTATTATGAAATGTATTAAACTTGTTGAAGTAGATGATTTGTATCGCCCTTATAAAGAGAAGAAAAAGACTAAAGCGACTGATGCTATTAATAATGGATTAGAACCTCTTGCTAAAATTATTATGTCATGTCCTACTAAAGGAGATATTAATCTAATTGCTTCTAAATACATTTCTGATAAAGTTAAGAGTGTTGATGATGCTATTACTGGGGCAAAGTATATAATCGCTGAATGGATTAGTGATAATGCATATTATCGTAAATGGATTAGAAGTTATATCTTTAAAGAAGGAGTTATTGTTAGTAAATTAAAGAAAAATGTTGTTGATGAAAATAATACTTATAGTAATTATTATAATTTTACGGAAACAATAAAATATATTAAACCACATCGAATATTAGCGATTAATAGAGGGGAAAAAGAAGGAGTTTTGTCCGTTAAATTAGATTATGATGTAGAGAAAATAGTTAAGTACTTAGAGACTAAAGTAATAAAAAATAAAGAAAGCTTTTGTTATCCTATTATTATGGATGCTATTAATGATAGTCTTAAACGTTTGATTCTTCCTAGTGTAGATAGAGAGATTAGAAGTGAGTTAAAAGAAAAAGGGGAAGAAAGAGCGATAGATAATTTTTCTGTTAATGTAGAAAAGCTTCTTTTAACACCTCCTTTAAAAGATAAAACTGTTTTAGGATATGACCCTGCTTTTAGAACAGGTTGTAAACTTGCAGTACTTGATAAGACTGGTAAAGTCTTAGATATAGATGTAATTTATCCAACAGAACCTCATAATGATATAGAGGGATCAAAGAAAAAAATACTTGAATTAATTGATAAATATAATATTGATGTAATTGCCATAGGAAATGGTACAGCTTCAAGAGAAAGTGAAGCTTTTGTAGCAGAGACTATTAAATCTAGTAAAAGAGAAGTTTCTTATATAATAGTAAGTGAAGCAGGGGCATCAGTATATTCTGCTAGTAAGCTTGCAATAGAAGAGTTTCCACAACTAACTGTTGAGAAAAGAAGTGCTGTTAGTATTGGAAGAAGAGTACAAGATGCTTTATCTGAACTTGTTAAAATAGATCCTAAAAGTATTGGTGTTGGTCTTTATCAACATGATGTACCGGTTAAGAAGTTAGATGAATCTTTAAACTTTGTTGTTAGTAAAGCAGTTAATGGTGTTGGAGTTAATATCAATACTGCTAGTCCTTCACTATTAAAATATATTTCTGGTCTTAATAAAAAAGTAATAGATAATATTATTTCTTTTAGAGATAAATATGGTAAATTTAAAAATAGAGATGAGCTTCATAGTATTAAAGGAGTTACTGATAAGGTTTATGAACAGTCAGTTGGTTTCCTTAGAATACTTGATGGAGATAATCCTTTAGATAAAACTTCTATTCATCCTGAGAGTTATGATAAAACTCGAGAACTTTTAGATTATTTAGGATTTAGTGAAAAAGATTTAGGTAGTAGGGAACTTGGTGATAAACTTAATAGTTTAGATATAGAGAGTCTTAGTAAAGAAATTGATATTGATAAATATACTTTGACTGATATTATAGAGTCTTTAGAAAAACCTATGAGGGATTTACGTGATAATTATCCACAACCAATTTTAAGAAGTGATATCCTACATTTAGAAGATTTAAAAATAGGGGATAAACTACAGGGAACAGTACGTAATGTAGTCGATTTTGGTCTATTTATTGATATAGGTTTAAAAAATGATGGACTTGCTCATATTTCAAGATTAACTCATGAATATATTAAAAATCCTAGTGATTTATTTAGTGTTGGAGATATAGTTGATTGTTATGTAGATTCAATTGATTTAGAACATAAAAAAGTAGGACTTAGCTTAATAGAAGAATAGTATTTAATTACTATTTTTTTTGTGATATACTTTTAATTAAGATAGGTGATAATATGTTAAAGTTTTTTAAAAAAGATAAGTATGACTTTATTAAGATAACTATATCAATTTTATTTTCAGCAATTATGGTAATGCTTTGTTCTAGAGCTATATTAATATCATATGCTCTTCCTAATACAGCTCCTAATACACTTACATCAGGACAAAATGATCCTATTGCTGATAGGGTTAATTTGTTTCCTTCTTTAGATGGAGATGAAATAATCGCTCTTAATTCATTTTATGCTACAGATAGTAGTGGCGAAAAATATATTGTTTATTGTCTTGAAAAAGAGAAATTGTGGTCTCCTAATCAGATACTTACTAAAAATAGTACACCATTAGATTCTGGATATGCTTATATTGTTCAAAATGGTTATCCTGCTAAAAGTTTAACTGGTAATGATGAAAATGATGAATATTTAACAAGAATTGCAGTATGGTGGTATCAGGATAGAAGTGCAGGTGTTAGTGATACATCTAGTGGTGTTTTAACTGCTAATCAAAAAAGTGTTATTAAAGCCAGTTCATATTATCAATATATTGAACCTTTAGTAAGCGGTGCTGTTAATGCTAAAAATAATCCTACTGTAATTAATCCAAGTTTTAGTTTAAATAGTAGTAGTTTTAAACTAAGTAGCGATTATACATATTTAATTACTGATTTAATTAAAGTAAATTCTAATGTTTCTTTTGATAGTTATAGAGTATCTGTTGATAATAGTTCTGTTCAAATTCTTGATGAAAATAATAGTCCTATAATAGGAGATATTAATAGTAGTAAAGGATTTAAATTAAGAGTTAATCTATCTAATATAGATAATCCTATAAATGTTAATGTTAGCGTTGTTGTTAATTATTCTGAATATGAAGCTTATAGTTATTCTCCACCTAGTAATATGAGTGACACTATGCAACAATCTTTTGTAGCGGCTTTATTTCCAGTTACTAAACAAAAGACTGTTTCTAGTAGTGTTTCTATGCCTACAGGTAGTCTAACGATTAAAAAAATAGATAGTGCGAATAATCCACTTGATGGAGCTAATTTTGAAGTTGTTAGAAAGATAACTAATAAAACAGTAGCAAGTTTTGAGAGTACAACTAGTGATTATGTAATAAATAATTTATTACCTGGTGAATATGAAATAAAAGAATTATCAGCACCTAATGGTTATTATATAGATGAAGAAAGTAGTGTTGTTGTTATTACTGATAATAATTTAAATGTAAGTAAGACAATAACTAATTCTAAATATAATGTTAAAATTAGAAAAGTAGATAGTGATACAGGTGAAGTAGTTAGTGGAGCAGTATTAAATATAGTTAATAGTAATAATGAAGTAATTGATACTATAGCAACAACTAATGATTATGTAGAAGTTGATACTTCTAAAATGCAAGAAGGTACTTATAAAGTAGTAGAAGTAAGTGCACCTGATGGTTATTTTATAAATAGTAAAGAAAAAGAATTTACTATTGATAAAAATAATACTAGTGTTACTGTTGATTTTAAAGACGAAAAAAATGAAGTTTTGATAGAGAAAAAAGATTTAGATAATAAGTTTGTTAGTGGGGCAAGATTAAGACTTGTAAGAGTAAGTGATAATCAAATTATTGATGAGTGGACTAGTGATGATAGTGCACATAGTATAAAAGGGCTTGTTAAAGGAGAATATAAAGTAATAGAAGTAGAAGCTCCAAATGGGTATACTCTTAGTAATAGTGAAGTATCTCTTACAATTACAGGGGAAGAAAAGGAAACTAAGAGAGTTACATTTTATAATTCTAAAAATCAAGTAGTTATTAATAAAGTAGATGAGAATGGTAATCCTTTAAGTGGAGCGAAACTTAAAATTACTAATAGTAATGGTGATGAGATAAAAACATTTACTACAACTAAAGAAGCTTATACTATTGATAAGTTAAGTCCTGGTACTTATTATGTAGAAGAAATAGAAGCTCCTAGTGGTTATCAATTAAATAAAGAAAAAGAGAGTTTTATAATAGATGAAAATACTACTAGTGTCCAAGTAACTGTGAAAAATGTTAAGTCATATATTTATATAGGTAAGATTGATAGTGAAACTAAAGAATATGTGGCAGGTGCAGAGTTAAATTTAACTAGTAAAGATGGAGACTATAATAAGACATTTACTAGTAGTAATGAGCCACTTAAGGTGGAAGTCCCATATGGTAAATATACTTTAAAAGAGTTAAAAGCACCAGATGGTTATATTAAAACAAATGAGGAAATAGATATAGATTATAATACTAATAGTGATAATAATTTTGTTTATATGATATCTAATAGTAAAGGAAATTTAACAATAGAAAAAATAGATAGTGAAACGAAGGACGTTATTAGTGGAGTAACTTTAGAGATAAGAAAAGAAGATAAAGTAGTTAAAACTATTACTACAACGAATGAGCCAATTCTTATATCTGATTTAGGAGAAGGTACATATAAAATAGTGGAAGTAAATACTCCTTTAGGTTATATAAAAAGTGATAAAGAATATGTTGTAACAATAGATTCTAAAACTCCTAATGCTACTGTTACAATAGAAAATAAACCTATAATAGTTAACTTAGGAAAAATAGATGCAAGTACTAAAGAATATATAGCAGGTGCAACAATGAAACTAGAAAGATTAGATGGAGTGATGGAGCCAATTACTTTTGTAAGTGGTAATAGTCCATATCAAGTTAGAAATTTAGTACCTGGATTATATAGTCTTGAAGAACTAGAAGCACCTAGTGGTTATGTTTTTACCGGCTCTAAAGTAACATTTAGGGTGTTAGAGACAGGAAAGGTACAAACAGTTAATATAAGCAATGATATAACAACAATAAGTGTTAATAATAAAATACTTACAGTAGATACTAATGGTATAGAAGGATATAAGTATAGATTAGAAACAAGAGATGGTAAGGTAATAGATGAATTTACTACTACTAAAGATGCTTATATAAGTGATAGTTTAGAAATAGGAGAATATACCTTAAAACAAATAGATGCTCCAGAGGGAGTAATAGTAAATGAGAGTCCTATATACTTTAGTGTAAGTGATATTAATGAAGTAAATGTAGTTAACTTTGTAAATGATTTTACTAAAGTAAGTATAAGTAAAAAAGATATGGTAGGAAGTGAAGAAGTAGAAGGAGCACACTTAGTAATAAAAGATAGTAATGGTAGTGTTGTAGAAGAGTGGATATCAAGTAATACTCCACATTATATAGAAAAGCTTCCAGTTGGTAAATATACTCTTACTGAAACAATAGCACCAGATGGATATATCTTAAATACATCAGTAGTTGAATTTAATGTTTTAGAGACAGGAGATATTCAAAGTGAAGTAATGTTTAATTCAAAACCAGTAGAAGTACCAAATACAGGAAGTAATGCTACATACATTTATTTAATTGGGGGAATATTAATAATAATAGGTGCTTCTATAATATATATTTCTTATAGAAATAAGACTAAGAACTTGTCAAGATAAAACATATAATATAATAGGTTCGGGTGTCAAATTTGACAGAAAAATGATTTTTTGATATAATTTTATTGTTCTTATTTGAAGGAGGAACTATGAAAAAAGTTAGTAAGCTGAGTCTTACGTTGGCATCTATTGGTGTTTTTATGATAGGCTTGGCTGGAGTATTACAGTATAAAGCTTTTCAAATAGAAGAGAATACTGTAGCTTATGAAACTGTGACAATGAATGATTCTTATGCTGGTAATAAAGAAGATAATAATAAGAATAAAAATATTACTAAAGAAGAATCTAATAATAAAGTAGAAGATGTAACTACTACTGATATTGAAAAGGTTGAAGAAGTAGTTATTGAAGAAGAGTTAGAAGATGTTAAGACTTATGATGAAGTTAATACTGTTCCAGTTGACCCTATTGTTTATGATGGATTAACTATGGGAGAGTTAGCTGATAAGCTTAATCGTTCACTAAAGTCTACTATTTCTGGTAAAGGATACTTAATTGCAAGTTATTCTTTACAGTTAGGAATTGATCCTTATATGGCAACTGCTATTATTCTTCATGAGACTGGATGTAATGGTACTTGTAGTAGTTTAGTTCGTGAATGTAATAATGTAGGTGGTCAAAAAGGTGGACCTAGTTGTGGTGGAGGAAGTTATAAAGCATATGCTACACTAGATGAAGGAATTATGGGTTATTTAGATAACTTATATCGTAATTATTATGCTTATGGTTTAACTACACCAGAATCTATTGGTCCAAAATATGCTGCTAGTCCTACTTGGGCTAGTAAGGTTAACAATTATATAGCTTTAATTAAAAGTAGATAAAATAGGACTTGTTTAAGTTCTATTTTTTTGATATTATTAAGTTAATAAAAATAGTAAGAAAGAAGGTAAATTTTATGGATAAATATATCATAAATGCTACATGGGGGGGGCAGCTTTATAAATATTTAAGTAATAATATTACTTTCTTTTGTTATGTAAGAATAGAATAGGATTATTCTATTCTTTTTTGTGTTTTAGAAAGGAGAAGTTTATGAAGAAGTTATTATTAGAAACAAGTTTTAGTAAAATATATATGATAG
>CALVVC010000007.1 GCA_944363755.1 uncultured Bacilli bacterium | reverse complement strand
GCCTTAGGACAAACTTATTTTGCAGTCCAAACTAGAAAAATGGAACTAACTGAAGAAGAATATAACAAGTTAGGTGAAGATGAGAAAAGATTATATAGAAGAAAGCAAACTAAAGATGGTAATAAAGTATTATATAGAATTGCTAAAGAAAAAGGTGTAAAGAACTTTGATAAGTTTACTAATGCTGGATATAAAGGCCTTTATAATGGAGAAACTGCAAATGATATTGCTAAAAGAAAAGGCTTAAGATATAGAGAAGATATATTAGATAATATGGGAAGTGTTGAATTAGGAGCTAATGTATTTAGAATAACACAAACAGAAGCTTTACTTGAAAAGCAAGAAAAACCTAATGAAAATATGGCAACAGATACGCATTATAAGGTTGGAAAAGCGATTAGAGATACTATCGAAAAATTAGGAGGTACTATGCCAGAAGATTTACCTACCCCTAAGAAATCTATAAAGGAACTTGAAAGAGAAAGACAAAATAGACTAGAGGCATGAAAAAGAGTAATTAATTACGATTTTGGTGTAAACACCAAAATCGTTAAAAGTGAAAAAATAAAAGAGCAGACGAGCTCTTATTTCTTTTCTAAGCTATAAACAATAGCTACTTCTTTAGGAGTTAGTTTTCTATATTCTCCACTCTTTAATCCTTTTAAATCAAAGATAAAAACTCTATCTCTTCTAAGCTTTAAAACAGGAAAACCAACTGCTTCAAACATTTTCTTAACTTCATGATTACGTCCTTCATGTATTGTTACTGTGAGCATAGAAGTATTTGTTTTATAATCTGTTTTTCTTAACTTGACTTTAGCTTTCTCATAAGAAACACCATCTACTGTTACACCATTTTTAATAGTATTAATGGCATCTCCTTTAATAATACCTTTAACTTTAACAATATAAACTTTCTCAACTTTATCACTTGGATGCATAAGTATATTTGCAAAATTTCCATCATTAGTAAGTAGTAAGACTCCTGTTGTATCATAATCAAGTCTGCCTACAGGATAAATCCTCTCATTACATGGTATTAAATCAACTACAGTCTTTCTTTCCTTATCATCAGTAACACTTGTTATTATTCCTCTTGGTTTATTAAGTAAGTAATAAACTTTTTTTTCTTTTTCAATAAGTTTTTCATCTACTTTAATTATATCTTTATTAGTTACTTTAGTACCAAGTTCTGTTACTACTTTTCCATTAACCTTTACTCTACCTTCTTTAATTAGTTCTTCAGCTTTACGTCTTGAGGCAATTCCTGCATTTGCTATTACTTTTTGTAATCTTTCCATTTAATATCACTACCTTTTATATTTTCTTTACTTTTTGTCTATTTAGTTTTTTATCTAAAAACTTTACTATACCATCATTATTGTTAGAATCTGTAACTTCTTTTGACTTGTCTTTAATCTCATCTAAAGCATTTCCCATCGCTACACCTAGACCAACTTCATCTATTACTTCTAAATCATTTAGACCATCACCAAAGAAAATCATTTCATCTAAACTTATATTTTCCATTCTTCCTAACTCTTTTAGAGTATTCGCTTTATTTACTCCTTTAGGATTTATTACAAGCCACTTATTAGAGCTATCAGAGTCTTGCATTATAAAGCAGTTGACATTATTGTATTTAGTGCTTATTAAATCATAATAATCTTTTATCTTATCTATATCTTTTAAGAATATGTTCATTCTAGCAATAGGTTCATCTATTTCATCAACACTACTAATATCTTTGATAAAATCAAGATTACTATTTTTCTTATTAATATATATGTAATAAATGTTATCTGTTACATAATCTATTTGTTCGCAAATACTTTCTATTTCTTCTGTAATTTTTTTAACAATATCTTTATCTATATTTCCTTGATAAATCATTTTATTATTATCTACATTATAAATAGATACACCATTATTTATAATAAGGTAATTAAAGATATTTAAAGGTATTACATCCTTTGCACTCTTTAATGTCCTTGCTGTTACACCAACGATTAAATAACCTAAATCTTTATATAATTTTAAAATATCTTTAGTATTTTTAGAAATAGTTTTATCATCTCTTAAAAGAGTACCATCAAAGTCCATGGCAATTAGTTTGTAATTCATATTATTAACTCTCCTTTTTATTAATAATTAAAGGAACTAACATCTCATCTATAGTTAATCCAGCATGCATTGATACTAGTTTATCTGAGTTTCCATTATATATAAAATATTTATTAGAAATAGCGACTGCTAAGTAATCTCCTATAGACTCTTTAAAATATTTATTTTCTTTACCTATTCCAAATAATTTATTTTTTATTACTTCTTCTTTAGAATATAAAAGAAAATCTTTTTTAAAGTATTTGTTAAATAATTGTTCAAACTCATGTTTTTTACCATCTTTAATAAAGAAAGCACAGGCTCTACCTTCTATAGAAATATCATGTTTTAAGAGATTAAATACATCTTTATAATCACTTAAAGTTATAGGAATAGAGTTTATATGTCCATGGTCTGCTGTTACTATGACAAGTGTATTTGTATTTTTTAGATTATTACATAGTTCTTTAGTACTTCTATCAAGTTCTTCATATAGTTTTATAGTAATATTAGAATCAGTGCCTTCACTATGAGTAGTATGATCTGGTTCATCACAATAGGCATAAATAAACTTTTTACCTTTTTCTTTACATAAATTAATTATTCTATTATTTAAGTCTTCTAAATCACTATAAGGATTTTCATCAAATGGAACTATTTTATAAGCTTTGTACTTTTCATTTATTAAATCTATTATACTTTTATAAGGAAAATATTTATGGGCAATATTTTCTTCTGATACTAATATATCAGTATCTTTAATAGTATTTAAAAACATAGTAACTGTCTCATCTAACCATTTAAAATATAAGTCCCATCCTAACCATCCATGTTCTATAGGATTTAATCCTGATAAAAGAGTTGTTGTAGATGCTGTTGTTGTAGGTGGGAAAACTGCTTTAATATCAGTTAATTTATTTTTTCTTAAGAATGATTTACCAGCTAAATTTCTATTTAAGATATTAGAGCCCATACCATCATAAATTAATAACACTACATTATCATAATTATTTTCTTCTAAAACTTTATCTAGTTCTTTTAATGTCTTATGATATGGTGTTATATCAAAGTACTTTAAAATAGAATTTGTAAGATTAGTTAAACAGTTTTCATAATCAGGATATATTATTTGCAAATTAAATCCCCCCTATTAAAGAAAAAGAAGATATTATTCTACTTCAACTAAAGATAGTTTATTATCTTCATGAACAAAAGTTAAAGTTGCTTTAGTAGGATAATTCATATCTTCTTTATATTTTATAGAAACTTCTACTTGGTAAGCAGAATCATCAGTAAAATCTGTTCCAATAGTATACTCTATACTATCAATATTATCAACTGTTATATCAGTAACTTCTGGTAAATCTTGATTTCTGTTGCCATATATATCGTTTTTTACAAATTTATAAACTGTATCTTCACTTTTTTCTAAGAAATTAGTCTTAGAATTTGTATGAACAAAATCTATTCCACCAACATCAGTATTAGCAAGTTTATCATCTAAGGTATAGAAATCCATTATAAACATCTTACTAATTTGTTTAAGATATTCTTCTTCATCAACATTCTTTTTATCTAAAATGTCTTTTAATTTTTGAAATTCCTTTTTATATCTGTCATTTCTTGTAGATTTAAGAGTATATCCATATTCTTTAATTTCATTTTCTACAGTAGCTTTTTTAACTTCTTTAGGTTTTATACTCTCATAAGCAATGAATCCTAAACCTGCTACTATTAAAATAATTGCTATTACTAGTATTACTTTTACTTTTTTCTTTAATTTCATAGTTATTCTCCTTCTATTTATCGATAGATACGGCTTTACTTGCCTCTTCTTCACTATTTGGATTAAATAAGTCAAAGACTATCGCTTTGTTTGAAACATCTAATAATTTTTCAGTATATTCATTATTCTCTTTTATATAGTTTTCATCAATTATTTCATCTTTTAGGAGTTTATATTCACCTTTTTGACTATTATAATACATTTTATTTGTTACCCAGTTACCATTAGGAAATACTACTATATTATTTTCTTTTGTTTCAAAAATATCATGTCCTAGGGCATATTTATTATAAAATCCTAACATATTACCAATAGTAGGCATTACATCATACATACCCATTGTATAATCATATTGTCCACTAACTACCCCATCTTTAGTCCAAATTATAAGTGGTACTTTACGGTCCAATTCATAATCAAAACTATCATAATCAACATAGGTAGGGTCTTCTTCATCTTTTATATCATCAGTTGTAGGATCATAATTATACATTAAGTTAAACTCATTTCTAGGTAGTCTTGCATCATGATCTCCAAAAATGATTACAACAGTATTATCAAGTAAACCTGCTTCATCCATTTCACTAAAGAATTCTCCTAATGCTTCATCTGCATAATGAACAGATTTAAAGTAATTACCTAACTTAGTTCCTTCTAAGTATGGAGCTTCAATTTCTTCTGTTGTACCATCTTCATTTGTTATAGTTGTTTTCATAGTAACAGAAAATTCTCCATATTTATCTGTATCAGAAAATGGTGTATGATTTGTTAATGTTATTATATAACCATAATATTTATCATGCTCTTCACTTATTTTCTTTAACTTTTCAACTGATTGTGAAAAGAATGATTTATCAGATAGTCCAAGTCCTATAACATTTTCTTTATCTACATCATATGTTTCTTTACTATAAAATTTATCATAACCTAATGACTCATGCATTGCCCTTCTATTCCAAAAATCAGCATTATTAGCATGCATACTAAAGGTATAATAACCTTTTTCTTTTAAAAGTGATGGTGTTGATATATAAGTTCTATCAAAGTAACTTACAAATGCGGTACCATTTTGCGTAGGCATTAAACTTGTATTATATGTAAGTTCTGTATCACTACTTGTCCCTACACTAACCTCGGAATAGAAATTATTAAAGTACATTCCCTCATTAATTAGTCTATTTAAGTTTGGTGTTACTTCTTCGCCATTAAATGTTCTGTTAATAGCGATTCCTTGCATTGATTCCGCATGGATTACAATAACATTTCTTCCTTCAAGAATATTAGTATATTTATTAGTATAATCTTGTTCATTAGGTCTATCTTTATAATATTCATTAAACTCTTTCTTGGCATCATCATATCCAAACATAGCAGATATCCTAGGTCTAATACTTGCAACTACATCATTACCTTGATACATATAAATACCAAATCTCATAACGATATATTCTCTATTCCATTGTTTAACAAATCTACTTATTTCAAGACTTGATAGGGAAACAATAAATAATAAAAAAATAACTGTTCCTGCAATAATACTATTTTTAAACTTCTTAAGTCTTTTTTCTTTAGTATAGATTTTATATTTATCTTTTTTAGAAAGACGGTGGTAATAATAAATAAAGAAAATAAGAGGACCTATATAAACTAAGTCTTTTAGTTGTAAAACATTTTCTACAACAGCATCCCCTACTTCACCTATATACTGGGTAAGTGATAACATTGATACACTTGCAAAGGATGTATAGAATGTATAATAAGCAGAATTAATTGTACAAATAGCAGTAAAGATGATAGCCCATACTAGTAGATAGATATATCTTTTCTTTCCTTTAAAAAGATAGGAAAATGATCCTATAATAGTAACAACTGCTATATCTGCAATAATTGGTTTAAATGATAAATAATTTTCTATTGTTGGCATTGTAAATATTCTAAGTAATGTTGAATTTAGAACACATATTAAAATATAGACAAGGAAAAGTCTATTTTCTTTGAAATAATTACTTATCATTTTCTCTTCTTTTACTCTTTTTAAAGTTTTAATTATTTTATCTTTGAATTTAGTTAATTTTTTCTTCATAATTACCTCACTTCCTAGATATTATATCATCTTACTCTTTATTTTTCTAGTTTACTATGTCTAATATGACAAAAATGATAGATTAGTTTGTAAAGTATTAGTATTATAAAGATAATTTGGCTAAATAAAACTATTATAAACATATTATCATGTTGATATATATTAGCAGTATCTGTTAAAGAGATATTATTAGTAATCGCTAAGGAAATAAAATTAGTAAATAAAAAGAGATGAATAAGAGTAATACTATAGGTAATAATTTTATTTAGTTTTGTTAGATTGCTTTTTAAGATAGTGTATATTAGTATAATTAAAGAGGTTATGGTCGTTAAAATATAAAATAAAATATTAGGAAAATAGAAACATCTCATAATAGTTTTAATAATTTCACTTAAGACTGTTACTATATCTTCTTGAAAGTAAAAGACTAATAATGAAAAAAAGAAAATAATAAGAGAAATTAAAGAATATTTAACTTTCTTACTTTGTCTTTTTTCGTTATATATTAAAAATATAAGAATAATAAGAAATATTAAAAGTATTTCAATCGTTAAAAAAGATTGAAATGGAAGGGCTATAAATGTTATTAATTGTTCTATTATGCTTAAGTCCATAAACATTCTCCTTTTTATTCTTATATTTCTTCAAAGATATAAATTGTTTGATTATAATCATCATTATGAGTACAAGTAATTAAAGTTAATGTTTTAATACTTGGATTACGATAAATTGCTACTGTTCCTGTTTTAGCTTGATTATAGATGTTAGTTAAACGATAATTATAGGTATTAGCATTATAACTAACAGTCGCTTCATCCCCTATTTGTAATTTATATAATTTATCAAAAAATGATATATAAGCATTACCTGAATGTGCCATAAGGATAAAGTTACCTAGTGGTACATCAGGATAATCTGAGATGTTTGCAATAGTTACATTATATTCAACGTTATTATACTTAGATTCTTTAGAAACAAAACCTCTTTTTAATTTTATTTTAGGTATTGATATTTCTCCAATATATGAGTAATTTGCTTTTTTATCATTTTCTTCTGCTTCTTCTTTCTTTTCAGTAGTTACAGTTAAATTTTCTGTATTTACATTATTAATAGTTGTGTTATTATCCTCATTTATATTTTTTTGAAAAATGGCAAGTCGCATTTCTTCAAAAACTTCTTCTTTTAATATTCTTAAAGGTGTACTTATAAAAACTATTATTCCTACTATAAGGAAGAAAAAGCCAACTTTAGAGAGTTGGCTTTTTAGTGTTTTACTTTTTCTTTGCATCATTTGGTCTTTTAGCCACAACTATTAAGACGATTCCTGCTATTACGATTAAGGCTCCTATACCATATACTAAGTATGAAGTACTATCTGTATCTGGAGTTTCTATTGTTGGAGCTTCTAAATCTATTGTTGTTGGCGCGGATGGTCTTTCAATAAGTCCAAGTAAAGCCCTTTGTAATTGCACTCCAGAATGATCAGTTGGATTAGGATTATAAACATATGCATCATAGTAATTTGAAAAATGTCCTACAACTGTAATATTTGCTTTAAAATTCTCAGTTTGTACATCACTAATTGGTACTCTTAATTTAAATCCTTGAGTTGCACTAATGTTATCTGCACTAATTGGATTATTATTTTCATCAACTATTTCTATGTTACCAACAGAATTATTGATTTGGATAGAATAACTCTCAAGATTTGCATTTGAACTTACAGGTTTAATTATGTTAGTTTCTAAATAATTATTATTTATTGTATATGTGATACTAGATGTATCTATTGTAATATCTTGTGTACCAACATTATCATTATAATTGTTTTGATTAGCAACTGCACCTTCTACTAAGTTAACAACGTATTGTCCATAAGTACTATCAGCTTTAATTGTTTGTTTATCAGATGCTGATAAATTATTATAGAAAGCATAATTGCCACCACTATCATATTTATTTTCTTCACTAGTTGTAGCTGTTTCTAAATTATAAGATGTATAGTTATAACCATCCTCAAAGCCATTTGCTCTATCTAGATACCACCATACAGCAAGTTGAGTAATATAATAATCAGTAGCACCATCACCTGTAATATTATCATTTTGTAAAATATATATTAAACCATTATATGTTGTAGTGCGATTGCTACTTTCTAAAGTAAAACTAGACTTAACTGATGCGCCTTTTTCATATAAATGGGCTAGTTCTGGTTTTTGAGATGTAGCACCAATCATTCCTAAACGATGATCCATACAATAAATATAGCCTAATCTTTCATCACCACTAGTCCCGTAAAATTCTTTTGGTAATGATATATCACTTATTAGATGTTGACTTTCTGTAGTCATTCCTGAATAAAAGCTATCAGGTAATTGTTGTAAAAATCCTGCAGCATAACTTTCTTTAGGACCAATAAATATTCCTACTACTAGTAAAACTGCTATTAAACAACAAGAAATAATTCCTATTTTTTTAATATCACTCATTGCTTTATCCATTTTGTCTTTACTTCTTTTTTCTTTACTTCTTTTTATTTGTCTTTTTGAACTCATTTTAGAACTCATATAATCACCTTACCTTATTTAGAGTATAGCAAATGGGAAAATTTTTTTCAAGAAATTTCAAATATTCTTTTAGTATTTATGTTGCGATTGTAAATTTTTGTATATTTTTCAACAAAAATAAGAGATTATTAGTCTAATCCCTTACTCAATAATTCGATTGCCCTTTTTGGATTTTCTATAACTAACTGATGTAGATTTTCTAGTTCTCTTAATTTTTTAATGAATTCTATTTCTTCTTTAGCCATATTAACAATCTTTTTGTTTTTTCCCTTTACTTTAACAGAAGTATCATACCCTAAAAGATAATCAACATCAACATCTAGTACCTTTCCTAATTTTGTTAGTGTATCCAAAGTTGGGGTCCTCGTGCCATTTTCATAACAACAAATACTTACTTTTGTAACATTTACACGCTCGCCCAACTCACGTTGCGTTAAACCACTTGCTATACGCAACTCTTTTAAACGTTTACTTAAAAGCATATTTGTCTCTCCTTATTAACTATTTACTAAACTATAAATCTTTTTAATAGTAAAAGTCAACTGAAAAATTAAAAATATTGTAATATAAGCATCAAAACAGTCAATTATCATTATTTTTGACATCACTTTTCTTCTTACTAGAAAGAAAAGTGACTTTGTCTGCAACTACTTCTAGAAAGTATCTTGAACCTTCTTCTGTTTTAATAATATTACTTTGAAGACGTCCTCTAATACCAACAATATCTCCAACTTTACAATACTCTTTAGTAAGCTTAGCTTTTTCTTCCCAAAGTGTACAGTTTATAAAGTCAGTTTCATAAACTCCATCCATATTCTTAAAGGAACGTGGTACTGCTAAAGAAAGTGTGCCTACTTTCTTGCCAGATTCAGTTTCTTTAATATCGATATCTTTAGTTAGACGACCTACTAAAATTAAACTATTTAACATATAATTCCTCCTTTCGCAAGATAAGGTAACATAGTTTTAAAATCTATGCAAAAAGAGAAAATTAAAAATTCAAGACTTTTTTGCGTGCAATTTTCAATTTTCCCTAGGGACTTTTTAAAAATTCGAGCCTAAAAAGTCTTGAATTTACAAAATTATAAGTTTTTTTTCAAAATTTGATTTAATTCAACTGCATACTCCATAGGAAGTTCTTTTCTAAACTCTTCTAAGAATCCTAAAACTATTAATTCTTCACATTTTTCTTTAGGTATTCCTTTACTTTCAAGATAGAAAATACTAGCATCATTTATTTTAGAAACAGTCGCTTCATGTTCAATGGTACTTGTGTTATTAGAGACTATATTTGTAGGGATGGTATCACTAATACTATCCTTATCTAGTATTAAAGTGTCGCATTTTATCATAGAGTATGAATTAGTGGCATCTTCTTTAATCTTAACATCACCTCTATATGTGGCATTACCTCCATTCCTTGCAATACTTTTAGATATTATCTTACTATTAGTATTATTACCTAATTGAATCATTCTCGCTCCAGTGTCTTGGATTTGATTATTACTTGCAACAGCGATACTGATACAAGTACCAGATGAATTATCTCCTTTTAAGATACAGCAAGGATATTTCATAGTTAGTTTACTTCCAATATTACCATCAATCCACTCCATAGTACCGTTTTCTTCAACCAAGGCTCTTTTAGTTACTAGATTATAAACATTAGGAGCCCAGTTTTGAATAGTAGTATAACGACATTTACTATTTCTTCCAACATATATTTCTACAACTGCAGCATGAAGTGATGAAGTGGCATAAGTTGGGGCAGTACATCCTTCAATATAATGAAGACTACTATCATCATCTACTATGATTAGAGTTCTTTCAAATTGACCCATTCCTTTACTATTAATTCTAAAGTAACTTTGAAGAGGTCTTTCTAATCTAGTATGAGGTGGTATATAGATAAAGCTTCCACCGGAGAAGACAGCACTGTTTAAACTTGTATATAAATTATCATTATTTTTGACAATTTTACCAAAATATTTTTTGACTAAATCAGGATATTCTTTAATGGCATTATCAATAGATGTAAAGATTACTTTCTTATCCACAAGCTCTTTAAGCATATTATGATAAATTACTTCACTTTCATACTGAACACCCATACCAGCCATATATTGTTCACTTTCTAAGACACCAAGATTATCGAGTTCACTTTTAATAGGTTTTAAAACTTTAGACCAATCATCAGTTAATTCATCAGTAGTACTTTTATAATAGATGATATCATCAAAGTTTAGATTAAATTCTGGTCCAAAAGGAAGTTTTTTATTTGTTTTAGTAAAGTATTCATATGACTTTATGCGATAATCTCTTACCCAATCTGCTTCTTTTTTATGATTTGATATCTTTAAAATATTATCTTTAGTTAGTCCTTTAATCTCCACTTTCTACCTCCTTTAGAATCTTATTTATTGTATCGACAGGAAGAAGGGCACAGTGCTTTCTATTAGGTTGCATATAGATAGTATCATAGGCCATAAGTTCTCCTAAAAGTTCTTCATCATATGGTTTTTCATCTATTAAATTTTCATAATTTTTTATTAATTCTTTAACTTCTAAAACACTCTTACCTATTATTTTTCTTAAGAAAATAGAAGTCGCTGAAGTTGAAATAGCACAAGCTTCACCATCAAAGGTAGCATCTACAACTTTGCCATTTTCTATTTTTAATTCAATATCAATATTATCAATACAAGATTCATTATTAGTATTCGCTTTAATATAACCTTTTTCGTTTTTTAATCCTTTATGAAAAGGGCTATTATAATTATCTAAAATTATCTCTCTTTTTAATTCAGAATCCATATTTACCTCCTACAATATTACTTTAAATAAATCATCACTTTTTTCTAAAACTTCTACTAACTTATCTATTTCTTCTTTAGTATTATAGAAATATAAACTTATTCTACAAGTATTTTTAATATTTATTTCATCTTTTAATATTTTTGCACAGTGGTTTCCGGCTCTTACACAAATATTATAATGGTCTAGGTAAATAGCAGTATCTTGACTAAATATTCCTTCTAAGTTAAAAGCTAATACTCCACTATCAGTACTCTTATTATAAAGTATTACCTTAGGATTTTTCTCTAATTTAGAGACAAGATATTTTTTTAATTCTTTTTCATAGTTATAGATTTTCTCCATACCAATTGTTTGTAAATAATCAATAGCTGCACCTAGTCCTATTACTTCGGCGATAGGAGGTGTTCCTGCTTCAAACTTTGTAGGAATACTTTTATATTCTACTTTTCCATCTACTTCAAAGTATTGATTCATACCGCCGCCAAATTCGATAGGGACCATTTTTTCTAGATATTTTGTTTTACCATATAATACACCTACGCCTGTTGGTCCTAACATCTTATGGCCTGAAAATGTTAAAAAGTCGATATCGTCTAAAGTAACATCTGTTTTCATATGAGGAACACTTTGGGCCCCATCTACTACTAAGATTATGTTATGTTGATGAGCGATTTTACTTATCAAATTAATATTTCTTACATCTCCTACAACGTTAGTAATATGAGCGATAGAAATTACTTTAGTTTTATCTGTTATAGTATCATTTAAAGCTTTTATAGTTAATTCATGATTATCATTTAAAGGAATATATTTTATTTTAATATTTTTTATTTTTGCTAGTTCTAACCATGGTAAGACATTTGAAGCGTGTTCACTTTTTGTAAGTAATACTTCATCACCTTCATTTAAATAATTCATCATAAAACCAAAGACTATCTTATTAAGTGAGTCTGTTGATCCACTAGTGAAAACTATTTCGTTAGAACTTTTAGCATTTATAAAGTTTTTTACTTTATTTCTAACTTCTTCATAGGCATTACTAGCTTCAAGAGAAATTTTATAGTCTCCTCTGTGAATATTAGCACAGTATTTATAATAATAGTCATTCATCGCTTCAATAACACACTTTGGCTTTAGAGTCGTCGCACCATTATCAAAATATATTATATCATTGTTTAAAATAGGAAAATCTTCACGATTAATAATAATCACCTCCCTTGTATTTTATTTAAAATACTATCAAGTATACTCTCATAATCTTTAGGTAACTCTACTAATTTCATAAAGCCATTTAAAAGAAGATTAAATGCTTCTTTCTTACTTATTCCTTTTGTTTCTAAGTAGAATAATAACTTTTCATCAAAAGGTCCTGTATAGGCAGAATGATTGGCAATAGAATCAAATTCATCGATAAATAGATTTGGTTTTATTAAACTCTTACCTTTATCTAAATTAATTATTCTACTAGACTGATTACAAATAGAATCTATCATGCCCTTTTTAATATAGCCATTAACACTTAGTTTTAAATCCCCTTTTAGATAACTAATACCATGACATATAACATTACTAATAGTCTCTTTATTTTGATGATAAACATTTACTTCATTGGTTATCTTTTTATCTGTTATAGTCATAAGATAGAAATCTAATTTAGCATTATTATATATATTAGCATTTATAGTAATATTTTCAGTAGTTATATTATAAATAGTTGCCGAGTTAAAAATATTAAAATCCACTCTTATATTATTTTTTGTTACAAGATATAGTTTTACATTATCACTTTCAATATTAATAGTAGTATCTTTATCTAGTTCTAGTTTAAAAGTACCTTCCTTATTAAAACAAACTGTACTATCTAATAATATATTATTCATAATTTTTATTTAACTCCACTTCATTTACCCCACTAAAACCTGTTTTTTCTATTTGTTTAGCAAGAGTAATATCTCCTGTTTTAATTATCTTACCATCTTTCATTTCATGAACAAAGTCTGGTTTAATTAAGTCTAGAATTCTACTATAATGAGTAATAATTAAGACACTGGTATCTTGATGTTCTTTTAAATATTCATTGATGTTATTTGCAACTACTTTTAGACTATCTACATCTAGTCCACTATCTAATTCATCTAAAATAATGAAACTAGGTTTTAAGACTTTTAGTCCTAAAACTTCATTTTTCTTTCTTTCACCACCAGATAGTCCTTTATTAATAGATCTATGCATTACGTCTTTGGGTAGATTTAAGGAATCTATTTCTTGTTTCATCTTAGTAATAAAAGTATATATATTAGAATCTTTTTCTCTTTCTTTTAAGGCAGTTCTTAGGGCCTCACTCATTCCTACTCCATCTATAATAGATGGGTCTTGCATAAGTAAATATATACCTAGTCTTGCAATAGTATCAGTTGATAAATCATTTAGAATTTTTTTATTATAAGTAATAGTACCTGCATTAATAACATAATCAGGATGATGCATTATTACTTTAGATAAAGTACTTTTACCTACTCCATTAGGTCCCATAATAGCATGAATTTCTCCATCATTTATAGTAAGAGAAAAATCTTTTAAAATTTTTCTTTTTGTATCTTTAGTTTCTACATTTAACTTATCTATTTTAAACATATTATCACCCTTTCTAATTGTATGATAAAATATATTAATAAATTGTCAATATTTATGTTAAAAGATATGCTTAGTATAACACATAATTGCTTATATTTAAAGGTTTTGGTAAAATAATAGGAGAATGGATAGTGGTTTTTATGTATAATAAGAAAATGAATAAATTAATGTTAGGACAAGCCTTGCTCTTTGGACTTATTATTGTTTTCTTTGGTTTTATTATCGTTAAAGAGAAAGTCCCTAGTTTAAAGTCTAAGACTGTATTAGAAGATATTAATACTTATTATGAAGAAAACTATAAGGATTTAGATGTATCTAGGGGAGATTTAAAATATAATAAAGATGATAATAGTTATAGTATTACTTATTATGATAAAGATTATGATGAGTTGAATTTTACTATTAAATCTATTAATAATAAGATTACTGATAATTATAAAGAGAATTATGTAAAAGGTAAAAGTGTTATAGAAAAATCTACTAATCTAGTTTTAGAAAAATATGAAGAGACTTTTAAAAATACTAACTTTCAAAATATTAAGATAGAGTTTAAAGATTTAAATCAGTATAGTAAAGCGGAAGCGATAGATATCTTAGAAGGTAATATTTATAATACTTCTTATTACTCTGTTAGTTATTATGTTAAAGTCGATAGTTTAGATGATGTTTATCTTAATAATTTAATAAATAGTTTTAATAGTATCGCCTTAAGTAATGGATTAAATACAAATAATTATAGTGTTAGTTTTGATAATAATGGTATAATAAAGATAGTTAAAGGAGAGATAAAAGATGAATGATTGTTTGTTTTGTAAAATAATTAAGGGAGATATTCCATCTTATAAAGTATATGAAGATGATAAAATTCTAGCTTTCTTAGATGTTAATCCTAATAGTGATGGTCATACTTTAGTAATACCTAAAGAACATTATGAAAATTTATTTGAGACACCTAATGAGTTAATAATTTATATGATAGATACTATTAAGACTCATATTTATCCTATATTAAAAGAGAAACTTAATATTGATGGTTTAACTATTTGTCAAAATAATTATTATGGACAAGATGTCAAACATTATCATATTCATTTAATACCTAGATATAGTAGTGATAGTTTTAAATGTAGTTTTGATAAGAATGAAGTTAGTGATGTAAAAGATGTTTATGAAAAATTAAAAGCTGAGTAGAGATTTATTCTTTACTCAGTTTTATTCTTCTAATAAGAAGTCTATAATATTTATTACTTCTATGCCATCTATTTGTTTATTTTTTACATTATCCATTGTCAATATGATTTTTTTATAATTATCGTTTATAGCAAGTAAAGACTTTTTTTCTCTTTCTTCTACTTTTTCATCTAAAATACTTCTTGATACTTGATAGTATACTCTTTCATTAGATTTAATGGCAATGAAATTAATTTCAATATTATCATATTTCCCTACATATACCTCATAACCTCTTCTTAATAATTCTATATAAACTAAGTTTTCATAACTACTACCACTATCATATGAGGAAGTACCATCTATTACATTTTTTAAACCATTATCAACAAAATAATATTTTCCTTGTGTTTTTAATAGCTGCTTTCCTTTTAATTCATATCTAGGTACTCTATATATAAAATAAGCATTCTCTAACATTTTTAAATAAGAATCTACTGTTTCATTACTAATAGAACTACCATTTTTTTTCATAAATTTGGCAATAGAATTAGGTGTAGTTAAGTTTCCTATGCATGATGCCATATATTTTATCAAATTATCTAAGAATACTATATCTTTTATATTATTTCTACTAATAACATCTTTTTTTAAAACAACCTCTTTTATGTCATTTAAATAGTTAGTCATCAAGTCTTCATTATCATTCATATTAACTAACATTGGCAAGCCACCAAATTTTAAATATTTATCAAATTGTTCATACTTATTTTCATTGTTCTTAAATGGATATTCTTTGATAAATTCTTTAAAAGAAAATGGATATATCTTTATAGTTAATACTCTACCTGCAAGTAAGGTTGTAAGTTCACTTGATAAAAGATAAGCATTTGAACCTGTTATATAAATATCGGAATTAATATCCACTAATAAAGAATTAACGGCTTTTTCCCATTTATCTACATTTTGCACTTCGTCTAACAATATGTACTTTTTGCTTTTAGTTTTTACTTTTTCTTTTATATACTTATATAAATCTTCATAATTTTTTATATCGTAAAATGCAGCGCTTTCAAAATTTATATATATTATATCATCTTCTTTAATATTTTCATTTATTAGATAATCTTTATATTGTAATAATAAAGTACTCTTTCCACTTCTTCTTACTCCTGTAATTACTTTTATTAAATTCAAATCTTTTCCTGCTATTAACTGATTTAAATATTTCTTTCTTACTAGCATAAATCTCACCTCTAATATCATTATATACTTTTCTTTAATAATTGTCAAAGTTTTGCTACTACGACCGTAAAACTTTTTGATTTTTGTATTTTTGCGATTATGGTTTATTTTGGGAAGAAACTAAAAATAAAGTCAATTATTATTAATATTAAAAGAATTATAGAGATAAATTTAGGTATTTTTTCGATAAATTTGTCTGTTAAAGGCTTTATTATATATAAAAATATAAGGCAAGCGATACCCCAGCCTAGACTTACTTCTAAGGTAATATATTTACCAAAGTTATATTTAAAATTAGTATAATTCCAAAAACTTTTATGGAAAATAAACTCTGTTAAGTGTCCTCCTATTAGTTCTAATATTGTTAATATTAAGGTAACAGTTAAGAAAAGAATAATAATTTTTAAAGGTCTATTTAACTTTACTCTATTAAATACTAGTCTTGTTAAAAAAATCATGATAATTATACCAAAACCGTATATAGGCATCCAAGGTCCATAAAATGGATTGCTAGTTAAATCTCCTTTTGTTAGTAAATGTAATGTATTTTCAAAGAGAAAACCAAAGAAAGAAAACAAAATAAAGTTGTTAATATAATAATAAAGATTCTTTTTTGTCATAAACTCACCTTTTATTACTATTTCCAAATATCTTTATATCATACAAAAAGAAACTCTAATAAAGAGCTTCTTAATTAATAAGTCATACAAGAACCTAAGATAATAGCAAGTAAGATATATAATACAATTATGATTACAAAACTATTTCTTGGTCTAGAACAACAATTTGTTGTTACTGTTTGATTATTAGAACAAGACATTTTTACACCTCCTTATAATATCTTAGATATAGGCTCCTATAATTATAACTAGTAAGATAAATAATACTAAAATAATAGCACTGTTTGAATTACAATTACCCATAACTTAATCCTCCTTTTTTTCTAGTGTTCACATTATTTTATGGTAATTAATAAAAAAGTGTGATAAATTTACCTTATTTATTTGTAAGTTAAGAAAACATATGCTATGATATTTAATGAACTGATAGGAGGAAATTAAATGAAAAAAATAGTTAAAGTGATGGCTTCTCTTCTTGCAGTTTGTCTTTTTGTTACAGGTTGTGGAAATAATGCTGAACTTAAAGATAACAATACAGTTGTTAAAACTGATGAAGGGAAGATTACAGCGGATAAGTTATATGAAAGTTTAAGAGACAAATATGGTATCAGTATTTTAGTTGATATGATTGATCATCAATTATTTGATGAGAAATATAAAACTGATGAGACTGAGGAAGAGACAATTAATTCTCAGATTGAACAGATGAAATCTCAATACAATAATGATGAGGAGGCTTTTAAGGCTGCTATTACTCAATATTTAGGTGTTGAAGATGAAGATGAGTTAAGAGATATGTTATCACTTGAATATAAGAGAAATTTAGCGATTGAAGAGTATGTAAAGAATAGTATTACTGATGATGAAATACAAAAATACTATGATGATGAAGTTATTGGTGATATTAAAGTTAGACATATCTTAATTAAACCTGATACTAATGATGATATGTCTACTGAAGAAAAAACTGAAGCAGAAGATAAAGCTAAGAAGGAAGCAGAAGACTTAATTAAGAAGTTAGATGATGGTGCTGATTTTAAAGAACTTGCTAAAGAATATTCTGATGATACTGGTAGTGCTAGTGATGGAGGCTTAATTGATTACTTTAATAAAGATGATAATATGGATGAAGCTTTCTTAAATGCATCTATTGATCTTGAAGAAGGTAAATATACAAAAGAGCCTGTTAAATCTAGTTTTGGATATCATATTATTCTTAAATTAGATCAAAAGAAGAAACCTAAACTAAATAAAGTTAAGGATGAGATAAGAAAGACTCTTGCAGATAATAAATTAAATGAAGATGCTGCACTTAGATATAATGCTCTAATTGAGATTAGAGAAGAAGCTGGTATTAAGTTTAATGATGATAGTCTAAAGAAAGATTATGATGAGTTAATGCAACAACTATTAGATAGTGTTAATAATACAACTACTAGTTAATATTATGAGAAGTACTGTTACTTCTCTTTTTTTGACAAAATAAAGTTTTTGTAGTATAATATGCGACACAAGTAAGGAAAGGGATGATATTATGAGAAAAGATATTACTGAGGCGACTAAGCAAAGGTTAATACCTATTTATGAACAAGTAGAAAAAGATTTTATGGAATTCCCCGAGATTAAAACAACAGAAGATTTCTTTATTTGGAGGGATAGTATAAAGAAGAAAATAGAAGATGATTTTTTAAAATGTAAAAAAGATTGTGATGATAAGACTAAAAAGAAATTACGTAATAAAATAGTTGAAAAAGCAATTAGAGGTAATGATTCTTTAGAGTTGCTTTATGCTTGGAGTAAATGTTCTAGAATGATTACAGGCTCTAAAGCTCTTGTTAGATTAGTAAATGATGAATATGGAATTGAAGGTAATGACCATATAATAAAAGCTACTACTATATTACATAGACATCTTAAAGAAAATGGAAAAGCTAATACTAATGATTTATTTGATATTTTACAAATAAGAGAACTTAATCTATTAGTAAAATATCCTTCTTTACAAAGAACTATAAAT